>JAVBQI010000125.1:0-6672 GCA_031549145.1 Thermoguttaceae bacterium
AAAACCGGCGAACGGACGGCCCGATTTATTTGGACGACGACCGAGGCGGACGGCCCCGGGGTTTACGAGCCGGTTTTCGTTCTCCGCGATTCCGAAAACAATTCGCGGCGGAAAAACGTGATTTTGACGGTCAACGAAATCGACACCCCGCCGGTCTTTACCAACGAATTCGAGTCCGTCTACACGCTCAAGGAGCATGTGCCGTTCTCATTGCAACTGACCGCCTCGGACGCGGACATTTATCCCGGCGCGGACAACCCGCTGGTTTTCTCGGTTGTCGGCTCCGCTCCGCAAGGGATGGTGCTCGATTCGACGACCGGGCATCTGAGCTGGACCCCGGGCGAAGATTGCGGGGACGCCAATTTCGAGGTCACCGTTCGGGTGAGCGACAAGACCGGGCTGTTCGCGGAAGTGACGTTGCAGCTGTTCGTCGAGGAAACGGACGACCCGCCCGTCTTCGGGGATGGGAATTCGAGCTTTTCGACGAATACCGGTCAGACCTTCTCGACGACGATCACGGCGCGAGACCCCGATTATGCCCAAAACCCCGCCGTTCCGATCAACTCGGTCGTTTATTCCCTGCTCGGGGACGACCTTCCGGAAGGCTTGACGATCGACCCGACGACCGGTATGCTCTCTTGGGTGATTCCTTACGATTATCTCGGGGAACTCAAGAGCGATTCCGTTTCGTTCACGATCCAGGCCCAGGAAAAAACGGTCGACGGTTCGCTCGGACTTTCTTCGAGCAAAACGGTGACGCTTGAAATCGTCAATCAAAAGGTCCTCGATCAAATCGCGGTCGAAGAGGCGGAAATTCGGGCGCGCGCGGCCGCATTGGCCCGGCAAAACGCCTACCAATGGTCTTTTGCGACCGAGACGGCCTCCTCGCTGTTAGCATATTACACCGATTACGGCTGGTCTTTGACCGCTTACAACCAGGGGATTGATCCGGGAAGCCCGATCGTGGCCGGACTCGGCGATACGCTCAGCCCCAACGAGATCGACATCAACGGTTCTTCGGGCCAAACGGAAGAACAGCGAAGCGAGACCAACACTTCCGGCGAGGCGGAAACGGAAGAGGAAGCCCAGGAAAGGAAGAAGCGGGAAAAGGGGCGACAGCAGAAACAGCTGCCCCCGCTTCAAAAGAACACGAAAGACGATGCCCGGAGCGCGGAGCAGCTTTACGGGCAGCTTGATCTTACCCTTTCCGAAGAGGAACTGGCCGAAATTGTCGAGCTCGCCGAACAGACGGACATCCCTCGCGATTGGGAATACTCCGAAATGGACGAGGCGATCGCCCTGCTGGCCTTGGGAGCGGGCTCGCAAACCCCGACCCTCGGATTTTAGGTCGAATTACGGAGTCCGAATAGAAAATCAGAGCCGCGCCCGTTGTTTTTTTAACACGGAACACACGGAAAGACGGAAAAACACGGAATTTTACATTTCCGCTTATTCCGTTATTCCGCGTGTTCCGTGTTTAAAAAACGATTGTCAAGATTGTTTTGTTACAGGTCCGAAGATAATGAAATGACCTTCGTCACCCCCGCGCAGGCGGGGGTCCAGAGGGAAACCGTAATCTCTGGATCCCCGCCTGCGCGGGGATGACGGTAAGTCAGATCATTTTTAATCTGGAACTCAGAAAAAAATCACATTATCAATCACGCAATAAAAGCATGGACGACAAACGGCAGCGGTTGGTGTTGGTAATTTTACTCGGCGTCGCGGTCCTGCTTCCGGTCGGGATCGGCTTCCTGTTCTTTTTTGCCCGAATCTTCGCGATGCTGGGCGATCCGGGAAGCGGAACGTTTCTCGTGGGTTGCGCGATGATCCTCTCGCTGCTCTGGTTCGTCGATTTCGTCGGCCTGGTCTTCGCTTTGGCCTTTCGAACCCTCTTCGCGAAAGACGGAGAAAGCGAATAGCAATGCGACAGCGTTGTAGTAGTTTAGCGGCTTAGCAGCTTCGAAAACAGTCTTCTAAGTTGCTAAGCCGCTGACCGCTAATTCACCTCTATCCTCTACTCTTCCCCCCGATGTCCGAACATTCGACACATTCTTATTTCATGACCCTGGCCCTGGCCGAGGCTCGGGCGGCCTTGCAGGAAAACGAAGTGCCGGTTGGGGCGATCATCGTGCATCAGGGGAAAATCATCGCCCAAGCGCATAACCAGCGGGAACAGTTGCGTGATCCGACGGCGCATGCCGAGATGATCGCGATCACCCAGGCGGCCGAGTCGCTCGGCTCCTGGCGGCTGGAAGAGTGCACGCTTTACGTCACGCTCGAACCTTGCCCGATGTGTGCGGGTGCGATCCTGCAGGCCCGGATCCCGCAGGTCGTTTTCGGGGCTTCCGATCCGAAGGCCGGTGCGGTTCATTCTCTCTTCCGATTGCTGGATGATGAGCGGCTCAATCACCGCGCCGCCGTCGTGCCGTCGATTTTGGCCGAACCGTGCGGGGCGATCCTTTCCGAATTCTTTCAAAAACAACGCCTCTTGGGAAAAAAATAACCGCATCATTGAGCCGGTACTCCGCATCTCCGATTCCGCCCCTTTTCGCAACGATGTGGACAAGCGTTTGCGGAAGTGTTATCATTTGCGGCAATGATCGATTTCGATCTGAATAAGGTCGGCATTCCTTTTTTCTCGCGGGTTCCGTTATGTTAGTTTGGCGTTTGTGTATCGGCATACCGACGATCCTGGGGCTTGTGCTCCTCTCGTATTTCGATATGGTGATCTCGGATCGGCTCCAAATTCGCGGTGTGCTCCTTTTGCCGATCTTCCTGATTTGCATCGGTCTTCTGTGCGATGAGGTGCTCGACCTCCTGGCGGCCGGCGGGCTGCACCCGCGACGCTCGACGGTTTATGTCGCCAACCTGGCAATGGCCGTGAGTAGTTGGGGGGCCTGTGCTTTCCAGGAATACAAAAGCGACATTCTCAAGGAAGCCGTCTCACCGCACGGTTGGCATTGGGCCGCGACCGCGAGCGTCTGCACGCTCCTGGCGATGGCCGGAGGGACCATGATCGCCTTCGCCGGGGAGATCCGGCGGTACACCCGACCGGGAGGAACGACCGTCAATCTGGCGGGAGCGGTTTTCGCGATCACCTACGTCGGCCTGCTGTCCTGTTTTATCATTCAATTGAGAATGGCCTTCGGGATCGCCGCCGTTCTCTCGCTCGTCGTCGTCACGAAAATGTGCGATATCGGAGCCTTTACCGTCGGAAAAATTTTCGGCCGGCACAAAATGGTCCCCGGCATCAGTCCCGGCAAAACGGTCGAAGGGGCAATCGGCGGGCTCGTCTTCGCGGTCGTCGGCTCCTGGATCTGGTTCGACTTCGTGATCCCGATCACGTTCAGTTCCCGTTGGATA
This sequence comes from Thermoguttaceae bacterium, assembly GCA_031549145.1. Taxonomy (GTDB): domain Bacteria; phylum Planctomycetota; class Planctomycetia; order Pirellulales; family Thermoguttaceae; genus JAVBSX01. The sequence continues at coordinate 3,364 of JAVBQI010000125.1, forward strand.
CACGCCGAGCCGAATCCGACCTCGTTTTTGGGTTGGCTCAGCTTCGGCATCGTCGTCGCCCTGAGCGGTGCGCTCGGGGATTTGGCCGAATCGCTCATCAAACGGGACGTCAAGCGTAAAGATTCCAGCCGTTGGATGCCGGGGCTGGGGGGCTTTCTCGATATTTTCGATTCGCTCCTGATCGCCGCCCCGGTCGCCTACGCCTGGTGGGCCTTCGGGCTGGTCGGCTAGATACCGTAGCCGGTATGGGCGGTAGGCTTCGCCCACTGTCAAACCGCGGCCTCGTTGGGCCGCTACCGTACTGAAGACGGGAATTTTAACCGACTTGAGTTTAACGAAATGATAGGCACGAGCCGCACTCTGTGAGTGCGGTTTGCAACCATTTTCAATAGAGACTTTTCTCGCTGTGAACGTAACCGCGACCACAGGTCGCGGCTCACTTCGTCTCTTCGGCGGCGGCTTTCGCGAGATCGGCTTTCGCCTGCTCCGACTCGCCGAGCTTTTCGTAAAGCTCGGCCCGTTGCCGATAAAGCTCGGCGAGCGAATACTCGGAATACGACTTCTCGACGGATTGGATCTGCTCCACACCCTGAATCATCTTCGTGCAATCGTCGATCGCTTTTCGGAAATCTTTTCTCGCGTGTTCGTAAAAATCTCTCCGCATGGCATAGGTCGACGGGCCCGGATACAATTTGATGACCTGATCGTAATCCTCTTCCGCTCCGTCGAGATCGCCGAAACGCTTCCGGATGTTCGCCCGGGTGAGATAATACCCCTTAATCTCCGGCCAGGCGAGCCGGATCGCTTTGTCGATGTCCTCCAAAATGTGAGCCTTCTTCTCCTGAATGTCCTGATCGTGTGGTCCGGTCTCACCGGAGGCGAGCCCCTGCTCCGAAGAAATTTCCGCGAACCTCGCCCTCGCCCGTTCGTAGAAGGCCTCACGGTAATTGTGCTTCAGCCGGATCGCCGCATCGTAATCCGTGATCGCCCGTTCGAGGTCCTTGCCTCCGCCGCCGCTCGCGTACCGCATGCCGCGTTTGAGATACCATTCCGGGTTGTTCGGCTCCAGCGCGATCAATTCCGTGTAATTTCCCGCCCGCTCCAACATCTTTTTATGAGCCCACGGGCTGGGGAACAGGGTGCCAATGCAGAAATACATCGCGATCCCCGTCCCGTAAAGGCCGAGAATCCAGAGCCAACGCTTCGGGAACGGCTTCGCTTCGCACGCCGGCTCCTCGGCGATCATCGTGAGCGGATCGAACCGGGCGATCGCCTCGCGGAGCAGCCTTTCCTTGCCCGATTTCTCGTCATCACTCTCCACCTGACGGGCTTTGAGCCACTGGCACAGGCTGAGAGAAAATCGAAGGATCGCCAAAAGAAGAAGCGACATGCTCAAGACATGAATCATATTTTTCGGTTCGGTCGCGAGAGTCTTGGTCCACACGTCTGAAAAATAAATCCCGCCGAATTCGATGAGCTCGAAAGCAATTGCCAAGCCCCCTGCACAAAACCAAACCAGGAGATCCAATAGCATCGCATCCTGTCGACGTTTCATTTTTTTGCTGAAGGTGCTCTGTATCGAAAAGACGGCAATGAGCAAAGCCGCACAAACCCCCAAAGAAATCGGGTGCTTGCTCCAGGAATAGTGGGCGAGAATCCAGACGACTCCTCCGCCGATTCCGATCCACGTCAGGAAAAAAAAGACGGACATCTTCCCGGTTGCTTTCGGATAATCGACGGCACCGGGAATCTTGCCAGTCCTTAGGAGCACAACTTCCAGCGGATTGTCGACCAGCGGCGGGGCGGCGAGAAAATTGGCTTTCGTGCGGCAGATTTCCAGAAAATACCGACCGAGCGGATAGTACACGGTCGTCGTAACGGCGGCAACCGCGATGGTCCCGAAAAACAGGGCAAGAAACATCGGATGCCTGAAATCGCCGTCGGAAGCTGCCATGCCAATGAATAGGGCGAGAATCGTTTCGGCCAGGAAAGTATTCGTGATGAGCGAGAGAAAGAACCGCCGTTCGACCTGAGGGTAGGAGTACGATTCGATGTGCGGACCGGGGAGGCCGATGTCGTTTTCGACGATCTTTTTCAGCTTCCGGAAATAGGCCAGTTGAAGTGGGATGATCATCACAAAGAGAAGGGGGTAGATGATAAAAAAGACCGGGATTGTGTTGACTCCTTTCGGATGCAACCATTCCCAAAGTAACATGCCACCACCGGTCATCACCACGGTGAGAACAATCGTCAACAGAACAAAATACTGGAGCGACCAGAAGATCGCATAAACCCGAAACCGTCGAGCCCGGAGTGTCGGAGCGTTGCGAACACTGGCCCAGCTCCCGCTGAGAACTGCCGCGACCATCCAGCCGACAAAGGCCGCGGGCCCGATCACGCCCCAAAGCGTCGCCGCTCCGAGCGCCTTCCCGGTCGTCGCCCCGCCGGTTCCGGCCGCCGTCGCCGCCGTGCCGGTCGTCGCTCCGGTCGTAATGCCGAGAGCCGCCTGGGCCGTGCTCGAAATCACCGCCGCGCCCACGGCCGTCATCACCGTAAGCGTAAACGCCTCGCCGGGGGCGGTTTCGCTCAACACATCACCGATCAGCTGTTCGAGCTTGACCTTGAGCGACTTGCGAGCGCGGACCAACCGTTGGCGAACGGCCTCTTCGGTCGATTCCGTCGCGGCCGCAATGTCCCGGACCGATTCCCCGCCGCGGTAATAGAGTACGAGCGTCTCACGGTACGGCTCCTCGATCTCGCCGATTGCCGACCAGACCAGTTCGCTCTGCTCGCGATGAAGCAATGCGGCATCCGGCCCTTTTTCCGACGACGGCAACTCGTCCGGCAACGAGCCGTGAGCCGTGCTCACGACTTTCTTCCGCTGTGCGCTGTGCACCAAATTCCGGGCGATCGTGCAGAGCCAGCCGGCGAGATTTTCAGAATCGCGCAGTTCGTCAAGCTTCTTCCAAGCGATGAGAAAGGTTTCCTGGGCAAGGTCTTCCGAGCGGTGAAAATCGCCGGTCGCACTGTACAGCACGCCGCTGATGAGCGATTGGTATTGCCGCACAATCCGCGCGAACGCGCCGGTGTCGCCGCCGCGTGCCTGCTCGATCGCTTCCAGAATGTTGCCGTCAATCGCCGTACTCATCGGTCACCTTTCGGATGATGATTCTATCGTGATTCGTCCCGTCATCCAAGAGAGTCCGACCGCAGCGGGCGTGTGACAAAATTTTACGTTTTGGGTAACCGTTCAGAGCCGCGCCCGTAAGGAAGCGGTTGCCCCGTCAAGACCGCTTCCTTACGGGCGCG
>JAVBQI010000170.1:0-20909 GCA_031549145.1 Thermoguttaceae bacterium
GGAACGTTCGATTTCCCGCCGCAACGGTTCTCCGAGCTGCCCCTCGGAAGGGAGGAGCAAATTAAGCAGGTACGACTTGCCGGGGTAAAAATACTCTTTCGATTGGCTGAGCAACTCGAAAGCGTTTTGCAAAGCGGTTCGAGCCTTTTCCCGGTCGTCCGCCCGATACTCCCGGATCGCTTCCAAAGCCTTGTTTTTGAGCTGCGACTCGTCCAGCATGCTCATGTATCGGAGCTGCCGGGTCATGATCTCGGTCAGAAAATAAGCCGTCCCGAGCGCAAAGAAATCGGCGACGAAATCGGGATCGAAACCGTGCTCGGTCAGTTGCCAATGTTCGAGAAGAATCCTCGCGATCTCGTCGCGATCCTCCTTTTCCCGAATCAGGAGCGTGCCCTGCTCCTCTTTGTAAGGAATCCAATCGTCCGGGAGGAGCGATTCGCAACAGGCGGGGATAATAACGACGTCCGTTTTCGATTCTTTCAAAGGGCAGGACGCGTTTTCCCATCTCGGGAGTTTTCCTTCTTTTTCGAGAAAGGCCGGATGATAAAAAACGGTCCAAGCGGAAAGAATCTGGTTGACTTCCGAGGAGTCGCGCTCAAGCGAAAGCGATTCAAGACTGTAACAAGGGAGTATGACGAGCACGTTTGAGACCCGGAAAAATTAGTGAAAAAACGACCGCCGAAAAAACTTTTCGGGACATACTGATATCCAGAAAAAATTTGAACTCATTTTGAGAGCGCCACAAAAAGTCAAACGTCGGTTTTTGTTCTTCGGCCTGTAAGGCCGACGCGTAACAACCCAGGGCAAAGCCGAAGGCGACGCCCTGGGTGCTGAGGTCCCTCGACATCAGCCGCCCTGTAAGGGCAAGGGAGCAAACGGTTTGCGTCGGCCTTGCAGGCCGAAATCGGTGCGTGCGCTCCGCAACCCAGGGCGTCGCTTCGCTTTGCCCTGGGCTGGTACGCGCCGCCCTTTCAGGGCGAATTCGGAGAACGCAACCGCTTGCAAAGAGATCATTTTTTATCTGGGGCTCAGCAAGTCCGGAAAAATCAATCCCGGTTCTTCATTTCCGTTTCGATTTGTCCGTCCTTGAGCCAAATCACGCGTTTGGCCCGGCCGCCGACGTCCAGTTCGTGGGTTACCAGAATAATGGTTCTCCCCTCGTTGTTCAAGCGGTCGAGCAGATCGAGAATTTCTCCCGTCGTAATCGAGTCGAGGTTCCCGGTCGGCTCATCGGCAAGAATAAAATAAGGGTCGTTGACCAGGCTCCGGGCGATCGCGACCCGTTGCTGCTGCCCGCCGGAAAGTTGCGTCGGACGATGCCCCAACCGATCGCCGAGCCCGACCATTTTCGCGAGTTCCGTTGAACGCTTTCGCGATTGGGAGTTGATTTTTCCCTGATAAAAAAGAGGAACCTCGATATTTTCAAGGACCGTCAACTGGGCGATCAGGTTGTAGGACTGAAAAACGAAACCGATTCGGGAAGCCCGAATGTTGGACAAATTGTAATCGCTCATCGTCGTCACATTGTCGCTTCCGAGAAAAATCGTGCCGGACGACGGACGGTCCAGACAACCGAGCAGGTTGAGCATCGTACTTTTGCCCGAACCCGAAGCGCCCATGATCGCGAGGTAATCCCCTTCGGGCACTTCGAGCGAAACGCCCCGGAGAGCCCGAACGGTCTCCCCTTTAAGGTTGTACTGTTTGACGACGTTGTCGAGTTTCGCGGCGAGCATTGAGAAGGAGCGAGGAAAAACGGGGACGGAGGAACAAAGAAGCAGGTATCAGGTTGTGGTTTTCTCTTGAGAAATCGGTGTTTCGGCTTTCTTTTCGGCTGCGGAATCATGCGGCGAATTTTCTTTTGGCTCGACCGGTTTTTCCTGCGAAACAGCCGATTCCTCTTTCGGGGCGTCCAATTTTTCCGTTTGCTCGACCGTTTTACCCGCTTGCTCGGCCGGTTTTTCAGTTTTCTCAGCCGACTTTTCTTTGGAGTCGTCTTTATTTTTTTGTTGTCCGCTCTTTCCTTCTTTTCGTTCCCCGCCCTGCTCACCCCCAGGTCGTTGTTTCACCTCCCCGGATTCGTCCGAAAGCGGGCCGCTGTGTTCGTCTTTTTCGATTTTCGGCAGTTTCAATTTTTCGCGATTCTGCCAAGCGTTCAGGACGACGGAATCCCCTTCCGCCAAACCGGATCGGATCACGACCTGTTTTTCGTTTGTCGCTCCGGTCTCGATTTCTTTTTTGTCCCAATTCCCCTGATCGTAAACGACGCAATACATTTTTCCGCCGTGTTCAAAAACGGCTTGACTCGGCAGTGTGAGGGCATCGCGAATCACATCGACGACGATTTTCACTTTCGCGGTCAAGCCCGGCTTGATCCCGTGCGGAGGCTCCAAAATCGTGACCGTCGTTTGATACTCCCGGGACATTGAAGTTGCGTTCCAACCGGTCGGCTCCGGGTAGTCGTTGACGATCTTGACGGAACCGAGCAACACCTGGTTCGGAAAGGCCTCCAATTCGATCGTCGCCGGGTCGCCGACCTTGACCAGCCGGATGTTCGCTTCGTTGACCAACCCTTTGACCTGCATTTTCGTCGGGTCGGGCAATTTGATGATCTGTTGCCGTTCGTAAACCTTTTTTCCCTCGCGAATGATTTCCGTTTCGTCTCCCCAACGGGGCGGAGCATAAACGACCTGTCCGTCTTGCGGAGCATAGACCTTGCATTTTTCAAGTTGAAATTCGAGGTGCTTGAGTCGTTCGCGGTCGAGATCGCGACTTTTTTTGTCGGTCTCCAACTTGGCTATTGCCGCATCGATTTTAGCCTGAAGCTGGTTCACCATTTTCTTTTTCGTATATTTTTCCAAATTCTCGTGCTCCAATTCGGCGATGCTCAAGGTCGTTTTCGCCTGTTTGAAAAGGAACTCGTCGGCTTCGACTTGGGATTCGGTCGTGTAACCTCGCGCCAGCAAATTGGAACTGAATTTCAGCGTATCTTCCGAGGTCCGCAACGTTTCTTCCGCTTGAAGGATTTTGCTTTCGATGGTTTTCAAGCTCTCGACGTATTTTCCCTCGATATACTCCTCCAACTCCAGCTTTGCGGTTTCAAGATCGGCCTCGGACTGGGCGACTTTCGCCTGACTATTGAGAGCGGCGATTTGCTGTTTGTTGACCGTTTCCAAGAACGTCGACGCGTCGAATTCGATCAGCAAATCCCCTTTTTTAACTTCGGTCCCCTCCGGAACGATCGTGAGAATCGTAACCCCCGCGTTGCTCTCGACCCCGCAGGTTACATCGACGTTGACCGCGCTTTCGACACTTCCGCGTTCGAGGATTTCGTGAACGAAGGTTTCTTTTTTAACCCGAACCATTTGCGGCGGTTGCAGCCCCGTTTCGCCGCCGGCAAAAATTTTCCAACCGAGGAAACTTCCGGCAACCAACAGGACGAAAACGACCAATATGATGATCAGGGGACGCGATATTTTTCCGTTGCGTATATTACTTCGCATTTTTTTGTTGCAGATTTGACAAAAATCGATAACGCACGAAAATCATAAATGCAATCTTTCGGGGCACTATCGAACTTCAATGCCAAGAGCGGCCAAAACAGTCTCATAGTTCACATAAGCTGACGATCAATGAACCAAAGACATTACTATACGGTTCCATTATACTTAAAAAAACCGAAAAACGCGAACGGCGCCTCAAAATTTGCCGTTAATTTAAAAATATACCGATTATTTCGATTTTAGCACGATTTCTAACTTTCCTCGTTAAATGAAATTGAATACCCGATAGTTTATTGACGGGTCAAAGTGCCTCTCATAGTTCATTTATTCAAACCATTGAGCCGGTACTCCGAGCCAAACGAATAAACGCTGAACAGAATTATTTTGGAATTCAAGGAGAAAACGATGTTCAGGAAACAAGTAGGGATTATTCCGCTCATCGCTTTAACGCTTATTTTGGTTCCGGGGCAAAAAATGATCGCTCAGGAACCGATCAGCATACAGCCGACGGAAGTGATTTCGTTGTACGGCAATGTTCCCGGGAAAGTCCCGGTCATTACCTGCATCGACATTGATCCGAGCGGGAAATTTCTTGCAATGGGCGGGGACGATCACCTGGTCCGGTTATGGGATGTCGGCTCGAAAAAAATCGTCTTCAGCAAACGCGATCAGTTGGAATGGGTTCGCGGAATCGCGTTCGGCGACGACAAAAACTATCTGGTTGCCGCCGGACAAGACGGGCAATTGGAGGTGTACCGTTTTCGGACAGGCGATTTCGTGCGCAAAATCAACGGGAAAAATCGCGGGATTCAAGCGATCGCGTTTCGGCCCGGCGGCAAGGAGTTCGCCCTTTGCGGTTTCGATTCCGCCGTCCCGGTTTACAATATCGAGAGCGGAAAAATCGTTCGAACGCTCAAAGCCCACGGAACCAGCAACCGGGCAATTCGTTTTTCGCCGGACGGCTCCCTCTTGGCAGTTGCCGGTCGAACCGGTTTCATTCGGATTTGGGAAGTCGATTCCGGGAAAATTCTTTACGAACTTTCGGGCGACGGTCGTCGGGTTAACGCTTTGGAATTCAATCCCGACGGCTCGCAACTGGCGGTCGGCGGCGAAGGGCCGAACCTCACGATTTGGAACATGAAGAACGGCAAGCGTTTGACGACACTTCCGGAGCGGACCGGCAAGACCTATTCGCTCGCATTTTGCGGGGAAGGGATACTCGCTTCGGGCGAGAGCGACAATACGATTCGTTTTTGGAATCTCGGAACGAAAACGTATTACGCGAACACGGCGACGCCGGAAGGGCATTCCGGAACGATCGCGACCTTGGTATACGACCCGCAAACAGGCATGCTCGCTTCCGGCAGTTTCGACACGACGGTCCGCTTTTGGGCTGTCCCGAAATAGGGTTCTAGCGCCGATGTAAAACGACAGGTTGGTTCAAAAATTTGGCCCTCGATTTTCAAGACGCGATTCCGCTCCGTCTTGAAAATCGAGGGCCAAATTTTTATGATCATATCCTATAGTGCGGCGTACCGCACATTGTCCGTCTCAAGATCGAATTGTATCAAGACTCAGCCCGTCATGTTTTCTAACCGATATCAACGTCAAATCGCTTTCGAGCCGCTCGGCCCCGAGGGTCAGCGGCGATTGGCCCTCGGTCGCGTGCTGATCTGCGGTTGCGGGGCGCTCGGTTCGACGGTCGCCAATCTCCTCGCCCGGGCCGGGGTCGGATTTCTGCGAATTCTCGACGACGACATCGTTCAAATCGAGAACCTGCATCGACAACTTCTTTTCGACGAATCGAATGCGGCAAACCGCGTTTTCAAGGTTGAGGCCGCCGCCCAAAAACTTCGGGCCGCGAACTCCGAGGTCGTGATTGAGCCGAAATGCGTTCGGCTGACCGAAGCAACGGCTCCCGAACTGGTCCGGGAAATCGATCTTTTGATCGACGGGAGCGACAATTTTCCAACCCGATTTTTGCTGAACCGAACGGCGATTCGGTTTGACATTCCGCTGATTACCGCCGGCGTACTCGGCGCTGCGGGGCAGGTGTTGACCGTTTTTCCGGGTCGGGCTCCTTGTTTGGCCTGCTTTCTGCCGCAAGAAGAAGAATCGGAGGTTTCCGAAACAAGCACTGACGAAACGAACAATTTCGGCATTCTCCCCCCGGTTGTCAACCTCGCGGCATCATTGGAAGCGATCGAAGCGATCAAGATTCTTGGCGGTCGGCCCGAAGCGGTCAATCCGAGGCTTTTGACGTTCGACCTTTGGAACAACCGCTTTTCGCCGATCAATGTCGCGGCCGCGACATCGGATGCTCCTTGTCCCATTTGCGGTTTTCGTCCGCATCCTGTTGATAGGCGATGATTTTTCCGACCAGCCGGGCCGCGAGAAATTCGCTCACGATGTTGTTGCCGCCCAAGGGAGCGGTTTCGACGACATCAGCTCCGATCACGTTTTTGTGCTCGAAAACCTCCCGCAGAATCGCGGTTACATCCCGCCAAGAAAGTCCGCCCGGCTCCGGCGTTCCGACTCCGGGGGCCTGAGCCGGATCGAAGGCGTCCAAATCGATCGTGATGTAAACGTTTTCGGTGAGCGCGAAAAGAATCCGGTCCAAGGCGAACCGAAAGTCCTGTTCGAGCATTTTCGGGGTAATGAACTGCCGAACCCGCTCGGGGCATTCTTCATACTCTTCGGCGGAAAAACTCCGGATACCGACCTGTACGAAATGGGGGGTGATCTCCGAAATTCGCCGCATCACCGAAGCATGGGAAAACCGACCGCCTGTGTACTCGTTTCGCAAATCGGCGTGGGCATCGAATTGCAACACGCTCAAATTGCCGTACTTGTTCGCGGCAGCCCGAACGATCGGACTTGAAATGCTGTGTTCCCCGCCGAGAAAAATCGGGAATCGATGTTTCGCGAAAAGATCGAGCCGCTCGACGGTTTCGAAAATACGCCGCATTTCCAATTCCGGCGTTTCCGCCGCCTCGATTGCCGGATACGTTACGATTCCGGGCCGGAAGGATTCCCGAAGCGTCTCCTCGTCAAAATGTTCGATCTGATCGGAAACTGCGAGAATCGCGGCCGGCCCCGCCGCCGTCCCGCGCACGAAGCAAACCGTCCCCTCGTAAGGAATCGGCAAAATATGGAATCGAGCCGTTTCCGGATCGCGAAATTCGGGAGGAAGCTGAAGAAATGACATGTAAGAAATTGGGGAGCAAGAATCGGGAGGCAAACCATTAGCCGGTACCCCGAGCTTTGTTTTCAGATACTTTAAGATATAAATTTGTTATTGACGAAGATCGTTCTTGCCCAAACCCGCACTAACAAGAGAATTTCAACTGTCCTCTGTCCCCTTACTTCAACCGCGAAACGACGACACAGGCGTTGTGCCCGCCGAAACCGAAGCTGTTGGCAGCGGCGACGGAGCACTTCTTTTCCCGGGCGGTGAGCGGCGTGTAATCCAAATCGCATTCCGGATCCGGGTATTCGAGGTTGATCGTCGGCGGGATGATTCCGTCTCGAATTGCCAAGAGCGAAAAAATCAGGGCAACCCCGGAACTGCCGCCGAGCAGGTGTCCCATTTGGCTTTTCGTGCTGGAAATCGCGAGGCTTTTCGCGACCGGGCCGAACGCCAACTTGATCGCATTCGTTTCGGCGATATCCCCCAAGGTCGTGCTCGTTCCGTGCGCGTTGAGGTAATCGACCTGATCCGGATTGAGTCCGGCATTCGCAAGGGCGAGGGTCATCGCCCGTGCCGCTCCCGTGCCGTCCTTGTCCGGTTGAGTAATATGTACGGCATCGGAGGTAAAGCCGAGGCCGAGAATCTCCCCCAAAATTTCGGCGCCGCGGTTCTTGGCATGTTCGTAAGATTCGAGCACGAAGATACCGGATCCTTCCGAGAGCACGAACCCGTCCCGCTTCCGGTCGAACGGTCGGGACGCTTTTTGCGGTTCGTCGTTCCGTTCGGAAAGGGCCCGCATCGCGGAAAAACCGTTCAAACCGAGTTTCGTGAGAGCCGCTTCCGAACCGCCGGTGATCACGACATCGGCCTCGTCGCGTCGAATCATTTGGAGGGCATCGGCGACGGCGTTGGCCGCGCTTGCACAGGCCGAACCGACGGAATAACTCGGGCCGTGCAAACCGAAGTGTATCGAAACGTTGCCGCTCGCCGCGTTCGGCATGATTTTCGGAATCGTAAAAGGAGAAACCTTCGAAGGTCCTTTGTCGATCAAACGCTGGTATTGCGTTTCGATCTCCGCCAACCCTCCGACGCCGCTCCCGATCACCGAAGCGCAGCGGTTGCGATCTTCCTTTTCAAAGTCCAACCCCGATTGTCGAACGGCGTCGATCGAAGCGGCGAGGGCAAATTGCACGAACCGGTCCAGCCGGTTCGCCTCATGCACCGGAATATAGTTTTCCGGAGCAAAGTCGCTACATTCTCCCGCGATCTTCGACCGGAAAATCCGGTAATCTTCCTTCGAAATCGTGTCGATCCCGCTTTCGCCGTTACAGACCCTCTTCCAAACCCGTTCCGTTTCGCAGCCGAGCGGGGTGATAAGACCGAATCCGGTAACGACGACACGCTTCATGGGAGAATTAAGGATAAGGCTATAGGCTGTAGGCTTTAGGTTATATTTCCAGGCTTTTTTCTTCATCCGTGCGAAATTCAAATATCGATTTGTTTGCGGTCGCTCCGGATTTGCAAACGTATTTCCTATAGCCTACAGTCTACAGCCTATAGCCTGTGTCACTCAACTGTAAACAGTTTGAACCAATTACTGCTTCGCGGCGACCATCTTGTTGATGTGATCAATCACCTGTCCGACGGTCGTGATGTTTTGGGCTTCTTCCTCGACGATATCGATATCGAATTCCTCTTCAAAGAGGATCATCATTTCGGCGATGTCGAGCGAATCCGCGCCCAGATCGTTGGCGATGTCGGTTTCCGGTTTGACTTGATCCTTATCGACGCCCAATCGTTCGGCGATAATATTAACGACTCTTTCTTCAACTGAAGCCACTTTTTTGTTCCTTTTGTTAATGATGGGAAAAAAAGAATTAAGAATTATGAATGACGAGCAAAACAGTTTTGTCAAAATTCTTAATTCTTAATTTTAAACAGTCAGTCCGCCGTCGACGGTCAGCACCTGTCCGGTGATGAACGAGGCGAACTCACTCGCTAAAAACAAGACGGCATTGGCGACGTCGAGCGGCTGCCCCAAGCGGCCGACCGGCGTCCTGTCTTTGGCTCCCTGCAAAAGCAAGGGGTCCAATTTCGATGTCATATCCGTTTCGATAAACCCGGGGGCGACGGCGTTGACCGTGATGTTGCGGTTGGCCAATTCGAGGGCGACCGTTTTCGTAAAGGCGATCAATCCGGCTTTCGAAGCACAGTAATTGGCCTGTCCCCGGTTGCCGATCAGCCCGCTGACGCTCGAGATGTTGATGATCCGGCCGTACTTCGCCTTGCGCATCGGCTCGGTCAGGGCCCGGGTCATCAAAAACGGCCCGCGAAGGTTGACCGCGATCACACTGTCCCATTCGTCGTTGGTCATCCTCCGGAGCAACATATCGCGGGTAATCCCGGCATTGTTGACGAGAATGTCGACCTTTTGGAATTTTCCCAAAATGTCCTTGACCGTTTGTTCGACGGCGACATCATCGGCGATGTTCAGTGCATAAGGCTCGGCGGTTCCGCCTTGGGAGCGTATGTCTTCGACCGCTTGCCCGAGCAATTCGGTGTTCGTGCCGATGCAGGCGACCTTCGCTCCGCGAGCCGCCAAACATTGGGCGATCGTCAGCCCGATTCCGCGAGTCGCCCCGGTTACGACCGCGGCACGTCCGTTCAAATCAACAGAAAGCATGGTATGAGAATTAAAAATTAAAAATTATGAATTAAGAATTAAAGATAAGAATGAAACCCATTCTTAATTTTTAATTCTTATATTCTTAATTTGAAATCACACTTCGATGGTTTGGCAATTCACTTTGCGGTCGATTCGCCGGAGCAATCCCCGCAACACCCGACCGGGGCCGATTTCATAAAATTGATCGAATCCGCGATCCAAAAGATAGCGCATCGACGCTTCCCATTGAACCGGCTGCAGCAGTTGCTTCATTAAAATTTGCCGAATCTCTTCCGGGTCCGTATGGGGGAGGGCGTCGACGTTGCTGATCACGGGAATTTTCGGCTTTTTCAATTCGATCCCGTCAAGGGCCTGGGCCAGTTTTTGGGCGGCCGGTTGCATGAGCGGCGTATGAAAGGCTCCGGCGACGGCCAACGGCAGGGCTTTCATTGCCCCGGCCGGCCCGGCCATTTCCGCGACCCGTTCGCAGGCGTCGTTCGTACCCGAGACGACGATATTTCCGGGGCAAAGCAGGTTGGCGATCTGCAAAACGCCGTCCCCGCGTGCTTTTTCGCAAAGCGTTTCGACCTGAACCCGTTCGAGGCCGAGAATGCTGACCATTCCGCTCGGGGTCGTGTCCGAAGCTGCTTGCATCGCTTCGCCGCGCTTTTGAACGAGGCGGAGCCCGTCTTCAAAGCCGAGAACCTCGGCGAAAACCAGTGCGGTGTACTCTCCAAGACTGAGCCCGGCCGTCGCTTCGCAGGAGAGAAGGTCTTGCGGATGTTCCGCCTTGATCACTTCCAGGGACGCGATGCTTGTAATAAAAATCGCCGGTTGACTGCAAACGGTTGAGTCCAACTCCTCGGCCGGTCCTTCAAAGCAGAGTCGTGCGATATCGAAGCCGAGAACCTCGTTCGCCTGTTCGTAAAGACGGCGAACAACCGGGTAGGAATCGAACAGACGCTTTCCCATCCCGACCGTTTGCGCACCCTGACCGGCAAACAAAAAGGCGGTTTTACCCATTGTTTTTATTGATTGATTTTTGCGACCGGGAAAAAGTCGATTACTCGTTATTAACGATTGGACGGCCCATGTAATGACCGCAATTGGGGCAGATCACATGGGTCGGAATCGGCTTGCTGCACGAAGGGCAATCCGCCCTTTGGACAGGTGTTTTGTGGTCGTGCGAACGCCGTGTACCGGTTCGCGAGTTGCTGTGTTTTCGTTTTGGAACGGCCATTGTTCAGTTTTTTCGCCAAATTTTTCGATCTCGCTCCATTCGGGCGGGATTCAAACCTACAGTAATACTCAAGCCGGTTTTGTCGGGGGCGAAGCCCATTTTGCTTGGACGGCAGGTCCCGCCTGTACCGGCTACGGTATATTGACTCAGGTGTGTATCATAATCGTTTTAGAACGGGCGTCAACAGGGATTTGAGCGGAAATGACATTTTTTTGAAAAATGTCATTCTGAGAAAAACGAAAAATTTTCGACTTTTTGCTGGAAAAATATCCGCATCGCCCGTTTAGCGAGCGGCGCAGACGCTGGGGCAGAATTTTTGCTCGAAATGATTGTTGAAATGGTCGGAAAAGACTTCGATTCCGCCCCCTAAATCAATGCGGTCGTTTCGGGATAGCCGAACATCAGGTTGAAATTCTGGACCGCAGCTCCGGAAGCGCCTTTAACCAAATTATCGATCACTGAAAACGTCAGGATTCGTTTTTTGCAGACCCGAACGGCGATATGACAGCCGTTTGTCCCGCTCACCGCCTTGGTCGCCGGGAGAGCGCCGACGATTTGCACGAACGGCTCATCGGCGTAGTATTCCCGCAAGACGGCCTCGACCTCTTCGCGGGTGATGTCGGAATTTTTCGGGACGGAATAGGCACTTGTCAAAATGCCGCGGTCCATCGGCGTTAAATGAGGCGTAAAAATCACCTCAACGTTCTTCCCGGCGCTCCGGGACAGAATTTGCTCGATTTCCGGCGTATGCCGATGCGTGCCGACACCGTAAGCTGCTATGCTTTCGTTGCATTCCGGATACAGATTGGACAGTTTCGGCTTGCGGCCCGCCCCGGAAACGCCGCTCTTGGAATCGACGATGATCCCGGTCGGTTCGATAATCGCTTTTTTCAACAAAGGGGCGAGCGCTAAGATCACCGAGGTCGGATAACAGCCGGGATTGGCGATCAGCCGGGTGTTGACCAGTTGCTGCCGGAACAGTTCGGGCAACCCATAGGGCACTTTGCCCAACCGATCGGGATCGGGGTGATCTTCTTCGTACCATTGCCGAAACGATTCCGGAGAATCGAGACGGTAATCGGCGCTCAAATCGATGACCTTTGCTCCCCCTTCCAAAAGTCGGGGGATGATTTTGGCACTGGCCGTATGCGGCAGGCAACTGAAAACGCATTCCGCCCGCAGGGCGAGTTCGGTCGGGGAGAGGTTTTCAAGGGGAAGGGAAATCCGCCCGGACAGGGAAGGGTGTACGAGATCGACGTTCCTGGTTTCATCCCGGGAGGTGAGGGCGGCGATTTCCGCTCCCGGATGCCGCAAGAGAATTTTGATCAATTCGAGTGCCGTGTACCCGGTCGCTCCCAAAATCGCGATCGTTGTCATTGTTTTCGGAGGGTATTCAGAATGATGAAAAGACGGCGAGGCCAATTGAACCCGAACTATAATACGGAAATACCCTTCGTCACCCCCGCGTAGGCTGGGGTCCAGAGGGAAACCGTAATCTCTGGATCCCCGCCTGCGCGGGGATGACGGATTTTATTCCGCTTTCACGAGGGTCTTTATCATAACCTAGGCACTACAGCCTACAGCCTACTTCAAAACCCTCCCGGGGCTCCTCGTCTCATCTCCAGCGGTTGGGGGCGGTTGATCCATTTGAAGCCGACGCGGCTTTCGATTTGTCCCAACCAAGCCCGAATCAACTCCTGTCGATCTTCCATCATTCCGGCACCCTGGTAATCGCTGAGCGGGGCGTTGATAAAAAATCGCCAAAGCAGTTCTTCGGATGGAGCCGTTTCCTTGAGACGAATCACGAAGGCGACCGTCTGCGGCTGGTTGATCGCGACCCCGGATTCTCCGACCGAAAGGGAATAGGCCGTTTCCATAAACTCCTGGCCCGGGGCTTTGATAAGGGTGTTGGCGAAATCCGCATCGCCAAGGGGGACGCCCTGTTCCCGCACTTCGCCGAAACGAAGTTCCGATCGGGCGTAACCGGTCCGAGCCAGCGATTGGGTAAACCAACTGAAACGATCGGTTTCAACCACGGGGATATTCTTTCCTTCAAAAACTTCCCGGAGGGATTTATCTTGCGAACGGTTCGCTTCCTCGGCCAGTTCCGTCGCTTTTTGTCGGGCTTTTTCCCTCGCCTGAACTTCCCGCCAACGGTTCAAGACCAATTCGTGCATTCCCGGTTCGTTAAATTCCGGCGTCCGCTGCGATTCCTTGTTTGTGACCCAGCCAAGATAGGTCAGCATTCCGGGCGCGGATTGCATTGTCGCTCCTTCCTGCTCTCCGCGAAGGACGTCGAAATTGGCGGGCGAGGTCGAAAATATCCGCAACAGGAAAGACCTCGCGGAATTTTCCCGCCAGAAGTCTTTTTCCCGGGTCTCGAAAAAGGAAATCGGCGTCGCGACCGTAATGCATTTCAAGTGATGCTCGGCGGCAAGTTGGCCCAAATCGAGCGGTTTCGGCAGTGCCTCAGGATCGTCCGAATCGGTCAGCGAATAGGCGGTAAAGTAATCCCGCATCTCTTTTTCAATGGCTTTGAGCGAGTCCTCGACCTTTTGGTAGCCGATCATCCGCCGAATGATATTTTCAACTTCCGAGAGCGGCTGGTAGAGGATGCTGGTGTCGACCGGCTTTTCTTCTGCCGGAGTTGCCGGAACGGTCGTTTCAGGGGCAACCTCAGTTGAAGCGGGCGTTTCAGGGGCAACCGCTGCCGGAGCGGCCGTCTCAGGAACGGTTGCTGCTGGGGCTTCCGGCGCCGGGGATTCCGTCAATGCCGGGGCCGCTGCGGTCGCGGTTTCGCTCTGTTCCGCCAGCGGAGTCGATTCCGTCGGTTCGGTCGATTCCTGTTGGAAAACGACCGTTTGGTAGACGGGCGTATGCACCGTGCGGGACTGGGGCTCGGCGGCCGGCGTTTCCGGCGAGGTCGGCGTTTCGGGCTGAGGATCGGCGGGCGGAACCGGCTCGGTTTCGATCGGAATCGGTTCAAGCGGCGGAGCATCGGAAGGCGTTCCCAGCCCAAGGCCCGGGAAAACCGCGGATTCGTTCAGCCCGGGCAAATCGGCACCCGGCAAGGTTCCCAGTCCCGGGAAACTCCGGTCGAGTCCGGGCAACCCCGGCAAGCCTCGTTGCGGTGCCCCTTGTCTCCCCGAACCACTTTGCGGAAGCGGTCGGAGGAAAAATTTCGTTTTGTTCTCTTCGTAAAATTTTTCGATTTCCTCCTGCGAAATCGACGCAAGCAGCTCTTCACTCGGCGTCCCGTCGATCATTTGGAAGGCGATTTTCGCGGGAACGGCGAACCCGGAATCCGGAAGGCTCGGATCATAGACGTTCGCCTTGTTCTTATCGAAGAACGCGATCAATTCCTGTTCGCTCGGGTTCGGAACCTCGGCGACAAACGAATCGACCGGGACGGCCGCGACCTCGGCGGCGAGGCTCCGGCGAACCCGTTGATAATACTCCCAACGCGAAGCCGGCGATTCGGATGCGAGCGAGACCTCGAACACGCGGAACATGTAGGCCGCCAACAGCTCTTCCTGTAAAAGGTGGGCCAAATGGGCATCGCTCAGCCCGATCTGCATGCAAACGCTGTTGAGAAGCGGGGTCGAAATCAACCCGCCGGTAATCGAGTTGAGGTGATCGACGATCAATTTCTTATCGACGGCAAAGCCTTTCTCTTCCGCGTATCTGGCGACGAGCCATTCCGTGATCAATTCCTCTTCCGAATAGAGTGATTCATATTTGGAACGAAGCATATACAACTTTTCAAGTTGCATATAATTGTCCCCGGCCAGGGGCATGACATGTTCGAAAAGAAGATTGTAAAAATTCCGAAGATGTCCGCGATTTTCCCGCAACGCGTACAGCCGGTGCGGATCGACGTCCCCATAACGCCGACACGAAGCGATCAATTGCGGTTTCTGGTGGGAAGAATCCCTCCAACTCATCATAATGGAGGGCAGGACAATGAAACTGAGCATTGCCATAATCCCGACCGCGGCGAGGCCGACTTTTTGATATTTCCGAAATGCTTTAAACGGATTGAACTTACCGGCCATTCAAATGTTCCTTCTTAAATAGGCTTTCTTTTGGGGGGATGATTGGAAACAACCTCGTCCGAGACCTCCGGTCCCGACAAAATCCGATAGTGGAATGAGTTTCAAGGCGGTTCCCGGCGACATTCGCGAGGCCTGTGCGAATATCAGGAATTTGGGCATTATACCGATATTTCTTGGTTTGACAAACCGTATATAAGGAATTTTTGGTTTTTTTGACCGTTCCCTATTTTCCGATGATCCCTTCGGTCGGGCTGCTCGCCGTCGCGTACAATTTTTTCGGGATGCGACCGGAAAGGTAGGCCAAACGCCCCGCTTCGCAGGCGAGGTTCATCGCCCGGGCCATTTGCACAGGATTCTTGGCGTGTGCGATCGCCGTGTTCAGTAAAACGCCGTCGACCCCGAGTTCCATAGCCGAGGCGACGTCGCTCGCGGTTCCGACACCGGCATCGACGATCACCGGATAATCCGGGTCGTTTTCTTTCAGATATTCGAGGCAAATTCGGATCGCGTTGGGATTTAAAATTCCCTGTCCGCTCCCGATCGGGCTGCCGGCGGGCATCACGGCCGCGGCCCCGGCCTTTTTGAGGCGGATCGCGAGCAACGGATCGTCGCTCGTGTAAACCAGCACTTGAAACCCGTCGGCGACGAGGTCCCGGGTTGCCGCCAGCGTCTCGACCGGGTCGGGCAGTAAGGTTTTTTGATCGCCGAGACATTCGAGCTTGACCCAATCCGCCCCGCGATTTCCCATCTGCGAGAGAATTTCCCGACCAAGCCGGGCGACCCGGACCGCGTCTTCGGCCGAGAAACAGCCGGCGGTGTTCGGGAGGATTGTATAGCGCTTCGGATCGATGTAATCGAGCAGGTTTTTTCCCTGGGAATCGATGAGCCGTTCCCGCCGGATCGCGACGGTGATGCATTCCGAGCCCGAAACTTCAAGGGCTTCCTGCATCGTTTCGTAGGAAGAATACTTGCCGGTTCCGACAAACAGCCGGTTGACAAACGAAAAAGGACCGATTTTCAACATGGTATCAATTGAGAGTAAAGAAAAAAAATTGGTAAGCGTTCAAAAATTGTAATTATTCGATTTGTCCAAAGTTCTTAAAATGAGCCGCATGTGTAGTCGGTACTCCGACGTATACTTTGCGAAGTCAAAAAACTCGACTTTTCTCATTTTCCATTTTTTCGAGTCCGAATCGGTCAGTGCTTGACATGCGGTAAGTTAGCAGCCCAACGAGGCTGCGGACCAAATGGGGCCGAAGGCTTCCCGCAATACCGCGTACGGTATAACTTGCGGACCTTGCATATTACCGACCTTGTACAAGGTCCGCAAGTTACGCTTCGCTTCACATGCGGCTCTTTTTTGTTGCCGCGTCGCCCCGGCGTCAGTCTTGCGGTTCGATCCGGACCTCGGCCGTACCGGCATTATCGGCTAGTTCCCCGGCCGAGTCGTTGATTCGCAGGAACAACGTTCCGCTTCGCGGGCATGCCCAAACGGTTTCGTTCCCGATCTCGATCGGCTCGGCAAAACAATCGACCTCGTTTTTCAAATCGACCGAATCGGGAACAACGGCTCCGAGCAGCATCCCGAGCGGTTTGCCGCGATTGTAACGGATCGTAATGCCGTTCGGCTCCGACCACAACACCCCGCCGTCCTCCCCTAAACGGAATCGGCCTTGAGCCCGAAACGAATACGTTTTTCCCTGCTCCAGGAAAATGTCGCTGCTTTGCCAACCGCGGTCGGCCCGAATGCTCCGGACAAGCGGCTGCCGCTTGAGCGGCTCGCCCGGCTCGAAACTTTCGATCGTCGTTCGTTCGAAGTCGTAACCGTACTCCAGATTCGCGAGAAAATCGGCCCAATCGAGCGGCAACCGGCGGGACAAGTCGTCGTCGATCCGTTCGAAAAAAATCGCGTTAAACGCGGCGAGGGTTACATTCGGAGCGGCATCCCGCAACCGGTCGCGGTACAGCGAATGTCCGTCGAAAAACGCGGCGATCGCCCAGCTCCGGGCATACGGTGTTTGGTAATCGTTCTCATCGAATGGAGTATGGAGCACGGCTTCGAACGCGTTTTTTTCCTTGCCGAGAATATTTTTTTGCACAAGCTGTATTCGCCCCCAGCGCGGAACATCTTCTGAATTTCTCGGCATGTACCGGATCGTGAGTTCGTGTTTTTTTTCGTCCCAGCGGTGTGTCGCGAGTAATTCGGCGAGCCCCTCCATATACCAGCGGGGGCCGCAACCGCCGAAAAAGTGGTTCATCAGCCCGTGTACCCCTTCGTGCAAGAGAAGATGTCGGCGATAATAATCCCCCCGTTGCTCCCGGACCCAAAGCCAATGCCCGATCGAATATCCCTGGTTCAAATGAGGAACGCGTCGCAACAGGGTTGTTTTCGCGAAACGGTTCGAATCACCGATCAAGACGCCGGTCATTTTCCAGGAATCGGCCGATTTCGGATCGATGCGGAAAAACTCGCACCAAAGCGGAACGGCGGCATCGAAAATTTCCGGTAGCCGTTCGATCTCCGGCGAGGCCGGCAGGTCGGTATACAGCGTCAAATGCTTTCCCTGAAGCGTTCGGAGGCTGGCTGCTTCCAACGTCTCGGCCGGATCCGGCTTGTCCTCCCGCCAAGCAGCGCGAGCTTTGGCCCCGCGTTCCAACGCCTGTTCGAGCGAGAGCGATTCGGCGGCCGGCAAAGAAGCGGAAAACAGCAGGAGCAGGAATAAGAGTGGGAAGCGGGAAGTGGGAAGTGGGAAGCAAAATCGATCGGTCGGGAACGTTTTTTCGGTATAATACATCGGATCGCAATTATCGACGAACATTGTTCTTTCCCAAAATCGACCACTACAGAGGCCAACATTCTTAATTCCTTCTATCCTCTTGTCCTCTGTCCTACTTTTCCGCGACGTCGTAACAGTAGAGGAAATGGGAATGCCGGAGGTAAAGCCGCTTGCCGCAGACGACCGGATGCGCCCAATACATGCCGCTCCCCTCTTCCGGCAACCGAAAACGGCCGGTCTCCTCGTACTTTTCCGGTGTCGCCTTGAAAAGGCAAACCGCGCCGTCCGCTTCGCTCATGCCGTAAATCATCCCTTCGGCGAACGTGCAGGAACCCTTGCGAATCCCTCGCTCGTCCCAAGCGATTTCGCCGTCGGCGAGGTTCAGGCAAACCCAAATCCCCCCTTTGTAATTCTGCGTCGTTCCGTAAGCATAGCCTTCCTCGACGACGATTCCGCCGTGCTGGTTGTCGAACGCCTTTTGCGCCCAAAGTTGCTCGGCCTTAACGGCATCCCCGTCTTTCGAGAGCTTGAGCAGTTCCGACCCGGTGCCGTAACCGGAGACGACGAGCAATTTTCCGTCGAAATAGAAAGGCATCGTCGCGTTGATATCGTGCTTCGTTTCGTGCGGAACGGAGAACAGCAACCGCCCGTCCTTGGCGTCGACCACGATCATCCCCTTTTGGGTCATGCTCGCGATCATTCGCATTCCGTCCCATTCGAAAAGATACGGCGTCGCGTAATTGGTCAACTCGCCCGTGCCCGGCGTCGTCCAAACGATTCGGCCGGTCTTTTTGTCGAGGGCGGCAACGCTCGCCTTATCTCCGCCGGGCGTACAGATCAGGTTCTCGCCGTCGATAATCACCGACCCGGCGAGCGCCCAGGTGATGTTTTTCGCCTCGAACTCGGCCAAAATGTTCAGGTCCCAAACCTTTTTGCCGGTTTTCGCTTCGAGACACACAAGCTGTCCGAACGGGGATTCGTCGTACACGTAATCGCCGTCGATCGTCGGCGTCGACCGGGTCCCGGGAAATTTGCCCGGATCGTTCCAAGCCGGGCCGTTGCGATACGACCAAAGAATCTTGCCATCTTTCGCATCGAGACAATAGACCGTCGAATACACATCGGTTCTTTCCGTCTCGTCTTGCAGTCGCTTGACTTCTTCGTTGCCGGAAGTGTAAATCCGGCCCTCGGCGAGAACGACCCCGGAATAACCGGAGATGCCGCCGCCGATCTGGTCGCTTTTCCAAAGCAGCGGCGGGCCTTCCTCGGGCCAGGCTTTTAGCAGCCCGGTCTCGGTCGATTTGTTGTCCCCGTTCGGACCGTGAAAAACCGGCCAAGACGGCTCGGCGGCGACGGCCCAACCGGCGACGATGATGTTGAAAAACGCAATTGACGCAATTGTTAATGCAAGCCGGGCAGTTTTCATGATAGTGTCCGTGTGTTGAATTTTGCGTAATCGTTCGAGAAGCCGGAAAAAAATATTACCGACTATTACATTTTATCAAAAAATTTCGTTCGACCAAGCCGGTTTTGGTTCCCCATTTATCATTCGTCCGCGAGTCAGTGATCCAAAATTTCGGGAACCGGGAGGTCTTCGATGTTTTTCAAACCGAACAGCTGCAAAAACCGTTCCGTGGTTTGGTAATAGGTAATTCGCCGTTTTTCCTCGGTCTTTCGGGTCGCGCTCAACAATTCGCGGCGGACCAATTGCGAGAGAATCGGCCCTGTCGGTTGTTTTCGCAATGTTTGTATTTCTTCGGCCGAAATCGGTTGCCGGTAGGCGACGATCGAAAGAACGTCAATTGCCGACTGCGAGAGCCGCGCTTCTTTGATCCGACCGTAAAATTTGGCCCGAATCGATTCGAAATCATCCCGCAGGATCATGCGGTACCCTTCCTCGTCCCTGATAATTTCGTAGGGACAATTCCAAGCGGCATATTTTTGGAGGAGTTCGTCGGCGACCGCTTCGATTTCTTCCGGCGAAACGTTGCGCATCAATTCGGAGGCTTTTTCGGCGGAGACGGGCCGGTTTTCTTTGTTGCCGACGAAGAGCATCGCCTCGAAAATGGACGCGGGACTCAATTCGATCCCGTTGTCCGAAATTCCTTCCGGAATCGGCTCCAGCTCATCGTATTCGTCGTCGTCCGACTCCGACGATTCTTCGTCGAAAGCGTCTTTCGCCGGCTCTTCCCCGCCCGAATCCACGAATTCCGGACCTTCGGCATGCGACAAATCGCGATCCTTTTCCGACGGCTCCTCATCCGGTTCCTCCGCGTGTATTCTTAATTGAAACGATTGGGCGGCGGCGAGGATTCGATGCGGCGAGGTTTCCGCGTTTTCCCATTGGAAACCGGAATCCGGTCTGCGGTCCGAATCGATATTCGAAAAGGCCGCCCGAAGCGAGGCAAAGGACAGAATCTGCTCCCCTTCTTCGACGAACGCGTCCCGGGCCTCTTCCGGCAATTCCGGAGGTTCGACAGCCTGTTGCGGGGAATTCAACGATTTTTTTTCGCGGGACATCGACGGTTGAAAAAAAGAGAAAAGACCTTATAATCAGCTTCTACCGATTGTACCGGAGTGTCGGCGTTTTTGCAAAGCGGAAATCGACGGATTTCTTTCGTTCCGTCAATTGAAAACTTGTTTTTTGTACTATGCTTGAATAATGCGCAGGTGCATGCGCATTTTTTTGCGTACTTACGGTTCCAACACACTTTTCGAGAGAGCTAAGACAATGCCTGATGCCCAAAACAAAGTCTCCGCCAAGGAATTGAATCAATTGAATGAGACGATTGAATCGGCGATCGCCGAAAATGAGGACACACTTAAGAACATGTATCTGACATTCCGTTTAGGGAACGAAGATTACGGCATCGAAATTCGCTACGTTACGGAAATCGTCGGCATGCAGAGAATCACCCAGGTCCCGGACATGCCGCAGTTCGTCAAAGGCGTGGTCAATCTTCGCGGGCAGGTTATTCCGGTGCTCGATATGCGGCTCCGCTTTCATATGGAAAGCCGGACCTACGACGAACGGACCTGCATCATCGTCGTTAACATCAACGGCGCCCAGGTCGGTTTGGTGGTCGATACGGTCAACGAGGTTCGTAATATCGACGACGAGCAAATTTCCCCGCCGCCGCGAACCGCCGGAGCCGATTCCGCCCAATACATTCAGGGAATGGGCAAAGTGGGCGAGGAAGTCATCATCCTGCTCGAAGGGCAGCGACTTCTGTACGAACACGAACTCGCCGCTTTCGGTTGAGAACAATTCGGCTAAGAACAACCAAAAACGTCCCCTATAAAGAGAGCCGCGTGCTGTGCACGCGGTTTCATTTTCCTGTACTAGACCTTAACCAAGCGAAGCCGGAAAGGGTTTAAACGAAAAAATCTGAAATCCTCCTTGTTTTTCAGCACCAATCGCTGAAAATGGTTTTACGAAAGCCAACCCAAGAAAGGATTTCAGATGAATACGAAAATACACG
>JAVBQI010000162.1:0-14635 GCA_031549145.1 Thermoguttaceae bacterium
GCCCGTAAGGAAGCGGTGCCCCGCCAAAAACCGCTTCCTTACGGGCGCGGCTCTGAACGAAATCGTTCAAATTTAATCTGGGACTCAGTAGCAGCCGGAAAGGAGTCGTACTCGGCGCATTGACGGTGTGTTGGGGTTCAATGCCAATCGGCGTTCAATCTCAACACACCGTCAATGCGCTGCGCTCCTTTCCGGCTTTTGTTCCCGAATGCAGATTGGAAGCCTGCGGTCCAAGGAAAGACTGTGACGCTTACGGAGATTCTCCTTTTCTCCCTCATCCCAAAACGGCGGCGACGGCGGTATAATACCGTTGACGTGCCGCTTTCCGCGGTATTCTGAAACCGCTGCAAGGCTGTAGGCGGTCGACTCTAGGGAATGGTTGGAAAACGAGCCCTACGGCCTACAGCCTTAATCCAAAGTTCTGTTTCAATAACGGAGACAGAAAAAATACCTCATGCAAAATTTTACGTTTCATAATCCGACGAAAATTGTTTTCGGGCAAGACACCATTTCCCGTTTGGGGGAAGAAACCGCTTCGTTCGGCAAACGGGTGCTCCTCGTTTACGGCAAGGGTTCGGTTAAGAAGAACGGCGTTTACGATCAGGCGGTCGGCTCGCTCAAGGCGGCCGGAATCGATTTCGTCGAATTTCCCGGCGTCAAAGCGAACCCGACGCTCGCCCACACGCGGGAAGGGATCGCCCTGGTCAAAAAAGAAAAGCTCGAGGCGATCGTCGCCGTCGGCGGCGGGAGCGTGATCGACGAGTCCAAGGCGATCGCCGCCGGCTCGTGCGGAACGACCGATGTTTGGGATTACTACACTCTCAAGGCGACCGTCCGGGAAGCGAAACCGCTCCTCACGGTTTTGACCATGGCCGC
This sequence comes from Thermoguttaceae bacterium, assembly GCA_031549145.1. Classification (GTDB taxonomy): domain Bacteria; phylum Planctomycetota; class Planctomycetia; order Pirellulales; family Thermoguttaceae; genus JAVBSX01. The sequence continues at coordinate 877 of JAVBQI010000162.1, forward strand.
GACCGGAACGGAAATGAACGGCGGGACCGTAATCACCAACGAAGAAACCGCCGAAAAGCTCGGACTCGGAGCGGAACCGCTCTTTCCGAAAGTTTCGATTTTGGATCCGAGCGCAACATTTTCCGTTCCGGCGGATCAAACCGCATACGGTTGCATCGATGCGACGACGCATCTGCTCGAAAGTTATTTTACCGGCGAGGACGAATACACGCCGATCCAGGATCGCTATGTCGAGGGAATCGTTCGCACGATTACGGAAATCGCCGAAAAAATCATCGAGAATCCGAGGGATTACCAACCGCGGGCGACATTTATGTGGGCGGCGACATTGGCTTGGAACAATCTCGCTCCGGCCGGGGTCGGAAAATGGTCGACGCCGAATCACCTGATCGGACACAGCATGAGCGCTTTGCACGACACTCCGCACGGAGCGTCGCTCTCGATCTCGCTCTCCGGTTGGCTCCCCTGGTACGCGATCACGAAAGCCCCGCGACTGGCCCGGCTGGGCAAAGCCGTGTTCGACATCACCGATCCCGATCCGGTCGGGGCCGCCCAAAAAACGATCGAGGCTTTCCGAAAATGGTTTCGCCGTTTGAAAAGCCCGACGACATTGGCCGATATCGGCGTCGATTCCGAAGGGATGAAGCGGATCGCGGAAAACGTCGGCCAATGTGCCGCCTACTGGGGACTGCCGGAATACGGTGCCGATTTCGTTTACGGAATTTTGGATCGTTGCGAATAGAACTCGTGAGTACCGCCTCCTATTATCATGCCGAATCGCAAAATTTTCCTTTTCGCCGTTCTTTTCGCGTTGCTGCCCTTCCGGCACGTTTGCGGAGAAACGCTTTATCAATCCCTCCCCTTCGACCGAATCACCTTGACGGCGGCTCAGGGAGGAAGGACGTTCGATGTTTTTCCCGTTGAATTTCCCGGCGGAAAAAAAACTCAACCTCTCCCGAAAGACGGGGCCGTCATCATCCGGTTCGTCGATCGGCCGTTCGAGGAATATGACATCAATTGGTCGGCGATCGAAAAGGTCGAATCGTTCAGCGAGATCGTCTACCAGGAACTTCGCGAACGACAGGCCGGATTGCTCTCGCGAATCGCTTCCTTTTCCCCCGAGCGGAGCGAGGAAAGCGTCGAGCTCAAATCCGCCCTTGAAGACCTGTACGGGTACTACGGTTTTCTCTTTCAATCCGATCCCGTTCCCGAGGGCGCCAATGCCTCTTATCGGGAATTTCTTTTGGGGGAAGCCGTCTACTTTACGAAATGCGGCGATTGGATCAATGCTCTTTCCCGATTGGAAACCCTCTTCCGGGAACGGAGCGATTACCCCGACCTCGCGGAGCATTTCGGAAAAGTCGTCGGGAAAATGATCGAGGAATGGGACGCCAAGCGGGATTACCCGGCCGTTCGTTCCGGGATTCGTTCGCTTGAACAACATTATCCCGATCATCCCCTCGCCGCCTATTGGAGCGGGGCTTACACACAGCGGGCCGGGGCCTTGTTTTCCGAGTCGATCCAGGCTTTCGATGCCGAGAATTATCCCCTCGCCTTTCAAAAATCGTTTGCCGCGAGCGAGATTTGGCCCGACCTGCCCGGGCTTCGTGAGCAGGCGGAAAAAATGAACCGATTTTTTCGCAGCATCGTGATCGGTGTCACCCAACCGGGGCTGTTTGATTCGTCTACGGCGGAGAGCGGAACGGTTTCTTTTCCCAAGGCGGAAGACTTTTTGCTTCCGGGTTCGGTCCGCGTTCGAAGACTTTTGGACCGCCCTCTCTTTGAACAGACCGGTTTCGTCTCCGAAGGAGGAGAGTACCATTCCCTGTTCGGGACGTTTTCGAATGAGAACGAAGGCCGGCTGCTTCGGCTGAAATTGGACGACACTCTTTTTTCGGGACACGAGGATTGGGGACGTTCCCTGGGAATCGCGGATTCGCTTCTGCAATTGACCGATGCGGGGGGGAGTGTTCCCGTCCCGTTTTTGAGGAACACTCTCGAATCGGTCGAAATCGATGATGCCAACCGAATCACCTTTCGATTGCTTCGGAAACACGTCCTTCCGGAAAGTATGCTTCAGGTTCCGGTTCGATCTTCGGGAGACGGCATCGGCCCTTTCAAACGGCTTGATCCCATGGGGAATTCCGCCTGTTTTTTGGCCAATCCGCGGAGCATCCAACCGGTCGAGAATGGGCCGAAACTGATTATCGAGCGGCCGATTTCCGAAACGAAAGAAGGGCTCCGACTTCTCTCCGAAGGTGCGGTCGCGGCGTTGGATCGCGTCGCCCCCTGGGAACTGGATCGCGCGTTGGAAACCTCGGGCGAATATCGTTTCGGTCGTTATGCTTTTCCAACCATCCATTTTCTGCTCCCGAATCGCAACCGACCGCTTATGGGAAGCCGGACGTTTCGCCGCGGATTACTGTATGGTTTGAACCGGCAAAGCATCATCGAACAGTTCTCGGATAACCCTCTGGGCACCCGATTGATCAGCGGCCCTTCGGCCAGGGGAATTTCGGATACCGACCCGATCGGTTACGGTTACAACAACGCGATCCTCCCTCGGGTCTACGATCCGAAATTGGCCGTTACGCTTTGTCTGACCGGATTGTCGCAGATTCGCGATAAAAATTTGCTCCGGGAAGAAGACCGACCGAAAGGGGATCGAAAACGATTGATCGCCCCGGACATGCCGGAGCTCGTGCTCGCCCATCCGAGCAGTTCGGCGGCGACGGCCGCCTGTCTCTTGATTCGGCAGCAATGGGGGGCGATCGGCATTCCGGTCCGGCTTGTCCCCTGGAGGGAAAACGAACGGATCGGTCGCGGGGACGACGTCGATCTCTGGTATGTCCCCTGTCAAATTTCCGAACCGATGGTCGATGTGCCGATGATTCTCGGAGCCAACGGATTGGCCGGGGCTTCGAGCCCATATATGGGACTCGCCCTGGAAAAGCTGCGATTGGCTGAAACCTGGCCGGACATCGCCCGGGAGCTTGCCGCCGTACACCGTCTGTGCTTCGAGGAAACGACGATCCTCCCTCTTTGGCAATGGCAGGATGTCCTGATTTTCCGTCGGGAGCTCGACGGGGTGTTCGAACGAAGCCGACCGTCTCCGGATCCGACCCCGCTCCCGAGGAACGAAGTGCTGCAATTTTATCAAAACGTCGAAAACTGGCGGATCGCCCCGATCGTCCCGAAATAGGTCCGGTTCAATAATCAATTGCCAAAAAACGAAAAACCGCTATAATACGTTGCTGAGACGTTGTTTCGTGATCGCGATTCCCTTTTTCAAGCGGGCGGAGGCCGTCCCGTGAGCACCATGTCGGATTCGACGTTAAAAACAGAAACGAACAATCCCGGTTTTCCGTTGAAAGACGCGAAACACGACCCGGCTCGGGACGTGTTGTACGAGTCGATCCTGGAATCCTCCGAAGACGGGATTTTGGCGATCAACGAAGAGACCTCCGTGGCGTACGCCAACCGGCGGTTTCTGGAACTGTTCGATTGCGATCTGGCGACGCTACTGCGATTCTCTTTTGAGGAGATGAGTTCGTATTTTTCGAAATTGACGCAATGGAGCGATGGGTTTCTCAACGCGGTCCGCGAAGTTCGACAGGGGGAACGAACCGGTTTTTTCAGGGATAGCGGAATCTTTCCCATGCGGGACGGTCGCCAGATCGAATGGAACATCCAACGGATTTCCCACAATCCCGACTTAAACGGTACGAGTCGTATTTGGAGATTTCGCGATGTGACCGAACAACGCGAGGTCGAAGAAAGAATTCGTAGCAGCGAGGAAAAATATCGTTCTCTCTTCGACACGATGCTCAATGCCTTTCTTTTGGTCGATGTCGTTCTCGACCGGGATGGGATACCGGAAGATTACATCATCGTCGAAACGAATCCCGCGTTCCTGGAATTGGCGACCGTCGAACCGGAAATGGTTCTCGGGCGTTCGCTGTTGGAGGTTTTTTCAAGGACGGTCGTCCTCTCGCACGATTTCGGCGATCGTTGGTGGCAAGGGCTCGATACCGTTTTTTTGACGGGAACCCCCGACACCTTCCATACGTATTCCCACGATGTCGACATTTTTTTCGAGGCGATGGCTTTTCGCCCCAACGCGCGACAGATCGGGATACTGATCAACGACGAAACCTTCCAGGTTCGTTACGAGCAGTCCCTTGCGACGATGCAGAAAATGATCGACCATGTTTCCGAGCCGATCCTTCGCATCGATCGATCTGGGATGATCGTTTATGCCAATCAGGCGGCGTGCGATTCCCTCGGAATGGATTCCCAGAACGCGATTTGCGGCAAAGCGATCTGGCGGTTCGATTTGAACCTGGAGGAAGAAAACTGGGGCGAGATGTGGGAAAATTTCCTCCGCTCCAAGACGGTTCGTTTTCAAACCCGGATGCAAAAATGGGACTCAAACGACGTTTTTTTGGCTTTGGTGATCGGGGATATTTTCGAGCAGGACGGCCAACGGTTCGTCGGGGCCTGTTTTCACGATCTGACGGAACAGATTCGCCGGCTGGAGGCTGAGCAGGCTTCGCGGGCCAAGAGCGAGTTCCTGGCGCACATGTCCCATGAAATTCGAACGCCGCTCAACGGGGTGATCGGCATGTCCGATTTGCTTCTCGAAACGGCACTCTCTTCGAAGCAAAAGGAGTATGCCGGGTTGATTCGGGAATCGGGAAAGTCGCTTCTTTTTCTCATCAACGACATTCTCGATTTCTCGAAGATCGAAGCCGGGAAACTCGAACTGGAATCGGTCGAGTTCGATCCTCGCGAAATCGCCGAAGCCTCGCTCGGGATTCTCGCCTCCAAAGCGGAAGAAAAAAAATTGGAGCTTTGCGGGTTTTGCAGCGCCGAAGTCCCGCGAAAAGCGAAAGGGGACGGGGGACGGATCCGACAGACCCTGATCAACCTGATCGGCAACGCGGTCAAGTTTACGGAAAAAGGGGGCGTCAAATTGGATGTCTCGATCGATCGCTGGGAAAAATCGACCGACGAGGATTTTTGCGAAGAAAACCGCCTTCCCCGTTGTTATTGCCGTTTCGAAGTCCGGGACACCGGAATCGGCATTCCCGAAGAGCGGAAAAATCGACTGTTCCAATCTTTTTCGCAGGTCGATTCCTCCTCCGCCCGCAAATACGGCGGCACCGGTCTGGGATTGGCTATTTCCAAAAAATTGATTCAACTGATGGGGGGCGAAATCGATTTTCAAAGTGAACCCGGTCAGGGTTCCGCGTTTTGGTTCGCGATTCCTTTGGAAAGCGAACCCGCCCCGGATCGCCCGGAGGCTTCGCTCGGACGGATCACCGATTTGCATCGGCTGAAAGTCGTTGCCGCGGTCGAAAACGACCTGCTCCGGGAAGTGTTGTCCGAACAATTGTGCTCCTGGGAAATGGAGGCTCGGATTTTCGCCTCGGAAACGGACGCCGCCGCCGATTGGGCGCGGACGAACGAAGATGCCCTGCCGCGATTCGTGATTTTGGATTGGAATATGTTGCAAGGACAAGCATCGCTTTTGGCCGAAGCGATGCGAAAAAGCGGGAAGCAAAACGAAATTGATTTCATCCTCATGGTCCCGTTGACGGAAAACGTCCAGCTTTCCAAGGAATTCGAGGGGATTTCCGTGCATCTGCTGAGCAAGCCGATGTTCGGCTCCTCCCTCTTCAATCTCCTGGTCGGTATTTTGGCCAAGGACACGGCCTTGGAAACGCCGGAGTTTTCGAACGATTCGAATCGGCCCGCGGTTTTCGGAGATCCGGTCAAAGCCGACCGGCCGGAAGCGGATCGCCCTTGGATTCTTGTTGCGGAGGATAACCGGATCAACCAAATCGTGGTCGGCGAGATTCTCGCGAACGCCGGATTGCGGTTCGATATCGTTCCGAATGGGCTCAAGGCGTGCGAAGCGATCTCGAAAAAAGCGTACAATCTCGTTTTAATGGACTGTCAAATGCCGGAAATGGATGGATTCGAGGCGACGACGGTCATTCGCCGAATCGAGCGGGAGCAGGTCGGTCCGGACGGAGAACCGACCGCGGCGGCCCATCTCGGGCGGCTGCCGATCATCGCCTTGACGGCAAACGCGACGACCGGGGACCATGAGCTTTGCCTTCAATCGGGAATGGACGCCTTTTGCAACAAACCGATCAACGCCGTCCGATTGGTCGAAGTGATCGAAAGTTGGCTGCAATGAGGCTACAGGCTGTAGACTGTAGGCTGTAGGGAAGAGTTGGAAAACGAATCTTATAGCCTACGGTCTACAGTCTATAGCCTTGACAAACCAAAGGTTGTTATCCCTTTTTGGTTCGAACAATCAAAAGCTCCGCAAATCCGAGTACCACGGTATTATGGACGTTTTATTTCAAAGTCGGTTGTTTCAAATCGTGCGGCGTTTTCAAACCGGTCGCAGCGGCAAGCCGCTCGAACGGCATGTGATTTTGCATCCGGGGGCGGTCTGCGTGCTGCCGATCCTGCCGGACGGTCGGGTCATTTTAATCAAGCAATACCGGGTCGCGGTCGATAAGACATTGATCGAACTTCCCGCCGGAACCCGTGAGCCGAACGAAGAGCCGATCGTAACGGCCGGGCGGGAATTGTCGGAAGAAACCGGCTATCGGGCCGGAAAAATCGAGCACCTGACGACCTTTTACACTTCGCCGGGCATTTTGCACGAGGAGATGCACCTGTTTTTGGCGAGCGATTTGCAACCGGGCGAAACCGACTTGGAGGACGGCGAAGACATTGAACGGTTGATCCTCGATTGGGACGAAATCAAAACGCGGATCGCAAGCGGTGAAATCCAGGACGGTAAGACCCTCGCCGGTTTAATGTGGTATATGTCGATTCGCGAGGGCGACAATCGTGCCGTGCAATAATAACTGAACTGACTTTCTCATGAAATACGCGATTATCATCCCGGACGGCTGTGCCGATTGGCCGATCGAATTCCTCGGCGGGCGGACGCCGCTGCAAGCGGCTCGGACGCCGCATCTCGACGCCTTGGCCGAATCGGGCATCGTCGGTCGTTCGGGGAACGTCCCCGCCGAATTGCCCCCCGGCTCCGATGTCGCGACCCTCAGCCTGCTCGGCTACGATCCGCTCCGGGACTACACCGGCCGGGCTCCGCTTGAAGCCGTCGCCCAGGGCATCGAACTGGACGAACGCGACTGGGCGTTCCGCTGCAATTTGGTGACGATCGAATCGGGCGTGATGCGAAGTTTTACGGCGGGGCACATTTCGACCGAAGAGGCGAACGAACTCTTGGAAAGCCTGCAAGCGGAAATCGCTCCCCGGTTCCCGTTTCCGCTCCGGTTTCTCGCCGGGGTCGGGTACCGGAATTTGATGCTCTTTTCCGATGTGATCGGAACGACTTTTGACATTGCGAGCCGGACCTCGCCGCCGCACGATCATACCAACAAGCCGGTCGAACCCGCGTTGCCGAACGGGCCGGGTGCCGAATTGCTGCTCCGGATCATGCGGGAAAGTCGCGAGATTTTTGCCGATCATCCGGTCAACCGGCGGCGGATCGAAGAGGGAAAATTGCCGGCAAGCCAATGCTGGTTGTGGGGGCAGGGGAAAAAACCGAATCTTGAACCATTCGCCCGACGTTTTCGGAAAGAGATCGGCACAGAGACGCTTCCCGGGGGAATGATCACCGCCGTCGATCTGCTCCGGGGGATCGGAAAACTGATCGGCTGGGAACAGATCGCGGTTCCCGGCATCACCGGCTACGTCGACACCGATTACGCCGCGAAGGGCCGTTTCGCGGCCGAAGGGTTGAAGAAACACGACATCGTTTGCGTGCACATCGAAGCGCCCGACGAAGCGGGACACGAAGGGAACCTCGAAAAAAAAATCGCGGCTCTTGAGGAAATCGACGTGAAGATCGTCCCGCCGATCGTCGAAGCGCTCCGACAGTCCGGCGACTGGCGGCTGCTCGTTTCGCCGGACCATCCGACGCCGGTTGCCCACAAAACGCACACGCACGGGCACGTCCCCTGGGTCGTCGCCGGCAGCGACATCGCGCCGATGTCCCGCGACGGTTTGAACGGCCCGGCCCGGTTCGACGAGCCGACGGCGGAGCGTTCTTCTTTCCGTTTCGAGCCCGGTTGGCAGTTGATGCCCTGGTTTCTGAAGAGCCGGAAGTAAAGCGCATCGCACTTGCCGACCTTGCACGCGACAACAAACAGCAGCCTGAAGCGTCAGCGCCGGGTTGTCCTCGCGTTTCCGTTTTGGAAAACCGGGCGCTGACGCTTCCGGCTGCTGCCCAATTCGAGGTTTTTTCTGAAGGGCAGCAAAGTCGACATGCATTTTGCTTGCACATTCTCCTTTTTTCTCAAAAAATTTGAAAATACGTCTTGCAATTGATTTGAGTGTATGACATAATGTAATACAATTAAGTCGCGAATAAAGTCGAAATTTCAAAACGAGATCATTTCACGTTTTCGTTTATGCTATGTCCTGAAGGTCGGTATAAAAGCCTGTATTGAAAGGCGATTCTCATGAAAATCACGCTCGATTATCACAGCAGCGAGCCGCTCACCCAACAGGCGGTGTTGCAAATCAAGCTGCTGATCGTTACACAAAAATTAAAGCCGGGCGAGCGGCTCCCCTCGGTCCGGCAGTTGGCCAAAGACCTGAACCTCAACCCGACGACGGCCAACCGCATCTTCTCGCAGTTGGCTCAGGAAGGGATCGTCGTCCTGCGGCCCGGGACCGGGGTCTTCGTCGCGGATGGGCCGAGCCCGTTTTCGACCGATTACATTCAAAACGCCCTCGCGCGGCAAGCGCTCGGTTTTCTCGCCGAGGGCTTTCGTTTCGGATTGAATTACAAGGAGATTCAATCGATTCTTGAAAAGCAGTACAAGAACATCTTTCCCAAAGGAGGCCCGCAATGAGCGACCCGAACGAGGTGATCGGAAAAACCGAAGAGACGATTCCGCTGCCGGAAAACGCGATCGAACTCAACGAGGTGAGCCGGACCTTCGGGTTCGGGAACGACACGACATTGGCCGTCGACCGGCTCTCGCTCGCCGTCCCGCAAGGCTCGGTGTTCGGCCTGCTCGGGGCGAACGGTGCGGGGAAGACGACGGCGATCCGGATGATGGTGTCGCATCTGCGGCCGGATCGCGGAACTGTCCGGGTTCTCGGCCGCGACCCGAGCCTGCACGAAGAAGCGATTCGCCGGCGGGTCGCCTACATTTCGGAAAACATGCAGCTCCCGAATTGGATCACGATCCCGGAAGCCTCGAAACTGTGTGCTCGACTGTACCCGAACTGGAATCACCAGGCGGTCGATCGGCTCACCGAACGGTTTCGGCTCAACCCGAAAAAGCAGTACCAGGAATGCTCGAAGGGGCAGCGCCGAGCGATGTGCATTTTGCTGGGGCTCGCGCAGAACGCCGACGTGTTGATTCTCGACGAGCCGGCCTCCGGGCTCGACACGTTGGCCCGCCGCGATTTTCTGCGGGAAATTTTGGAAATCGCCTGCGAAGAGCGGCGGACGGTGCTGTTCTCCTCGCACATTTTGGGAGATATCGAGCGGATCGTCGACCGGGTCGCGATCCTCAATCGCGGCCGGATGATCGTGCAAGGGGAATTGGAACTGTTGAAGGCGAACGTCCGCAAAATCACGCTCGCGGCCCCGGCTGAACCGGCCGCGTTCGCCGGAATTTTTCAAATGCTCCGTTGCGAGCCGGGCGAGCGACAGAGCGAGGCCGTCGTGTTGGATTACACCGAAGAGAAAATGGGAACCTTGTGCCGGACGCTCGGCATCACCGATTCGAATGCCGTCGAGGTTCAAGGGCTGAACCTCGAAGACCTGTTCGTCGAAGCATTGAAGGTTAAAGCGTAAAACATCGGAGAACAAAATATGAACCGTGTCATTTGTCAACTCATGTTCCGGGAATGCGGCTTCTTCGTGATACCGATTTTGCTGGTGCAGCTGCTGTACGTGCTGTTCGTGCAGGACCCGCTGCGGTATTTCGACACCGTGCTGTGCGTCTTGAACGTCGGGCTCGGTTTTTTTCTCGCGAAACGACCGTTTGCCGACGACGGGGGCGTCCGGGCGTTCATGTTTTCCCGGGCGTTCAACCCTTCACGGCTGTTCCTGGTCCGCTGGCTCTTCGGGCTGTCGATTCTCGCCGCGATCACGCTCACGCTCGGGCTGCTCATGGGGCTGGGAATCCGGCAATCGCTCCAACAGGGTCTGTTCCAAAACGGCTGGTATCCGATGGTCCGGTTCCAGGAAGTGCAGGTTCTCTGGACCGTCGGGATCGCGGGTCTGCTGTCGTACCACACAACGCTGTTTTTCGTAATTCGCAACCGATTCCTGCTCAAGCCCAAGCTTGGCAAAGTTGCCCTTTGGACCCGACGATTGTTGAACCTGATCGTCGCAGGCTACGGGATCGCGGCGTTTTTCTTTCTCCTTTTTTGGGGCGGATTCGACCTGATCCTGCAACCTCCCTATTATTGGTTCTTTTTCCCTTACCTGCTGCTGGTTTTCGGCGTTCCGGCGGCGATCCAAGCCGTGCTGATTCCTTGGTTCGGCCTGTACTGTTACAACCGCCAGGAAGTGGAGTCGTGAGAATAGAAGTTTATATTTCAATACTAGCCCCAAGCGTTAGCGCGGGGTGATTAAGCCAATACCGACATAGTACCCCCTCGCGCTGACGCTTGGGGCTAGTATTAAGATAGCGTGTAAATCCCTTTAATTTACCTGAAAGGACCTGACAATGAATTTCCGAACGCAGCCGTTTCCGATTCGACTTCTCTCGGCGGTCCTTTACCTGCCGGTCGCGATCGCACTCGGATTCTTGCTCGACCTTATTATCCGTACGGCTCCTGTTGGACGAATAGATTATTATTTTTGCGGTATCACCGTGGGCTCCTGGTTTTACATCCTTCTCCTCGGATTTCCGATCTTAGGCCTCTTGCTGATCTTGTGGAGAGGATCCTTGCGGCTGTCGCTGATTTTGACACTCAGCCCGGGGTTGCTGGCGATTCCAATCAGCGCTATTTGGCCTTCGACTCCCCCCTCTATTCCCTTGGAACAACGCAACATCGTCATCGACAATAGCCATATTCCGGAAGGGACGGAAGTCTATTGCAACGGCGTTCTACTCGGCACGACCCCGCTCACGATCCGCGTCGGGGAGTTGCAGGAAAAGGTCGCCCCTTGGCCGACACCGCCGGAGCAGCAATGGTGCAATTCCCGTCTCAGACTTTACACCTGGTATCCCTGGGATGATTTCTTCCAGGAACGGTTTGAAGCCGCCCAAGCCAATCCGGACGAAAATCGAATCGGGAATTGCCGGTATTGGTGGCGGTTCGATTATCAGGGAACGGCGATTTGCCTTTACAGAGCGACGGTGTCGCGGGTTGATCGCGACAGATCTTTTGGCGATATCCAGGATTACCGGACCTTGAGTTTACATGCGACGGTCATTCCCTCCCGGTTCGTGCAGCGCGACCTGTTGCTGGACGTGTTGGATCATCTCGATGAAAACGAAAAGACGCTTTGGGCTCAATACGTGCTCCAACATCATGATTTGCTTTGGAATTCTCTCGCTTCGCCGAGGAAAAACGGCCCGTCCGCTCTCGAAGAAATGCTGAACGCCGTCGCCCGATTGGAGTACGGTCTTTCTCCCGATCCGACTCCGGAAGAATGTCGTCAAGCGCTCCGGAGGATGATCGAAGAGAATAAAAAGGAACCGTTTTTGTTCGAGAACATTGGCAATATCAATGCTCCTTTCGGCGGCACGATCGGTTGGTACGGTCGTGCCCCGGAATCGGCACTTCGGGCGATTGATCAAATGGGGGTGGCAGCCGTCGAGCCGATCCTTGAGTTGCTTCGTGAGAAATGGTATGGGTTCAAAACCTACCAACCTTTGTTTTATGCGGCGCAAAAGAATCATGATCCGAATTTGTTCGGGGACATGGTCCGCTTTTTCGCTACAATGAAGCTCGATTCCGTAGCCGTTTTTGAAAATGCCAATCACAAGGTCGCTCCCCTGTTTCACACCGTCACCCAAAAAAAGAATATCGCGGAACTTCTCGCATTCGACACGTACTCGAAAGAACGGCTGCTTTGCGCCAAGTTGGATAAGGCCTGCGAATTTCAAAATCCACTCCTCGATCCGGTTCTTCGCGAAATATTGGAGGAAAAGCTTTACGATTGCACACCTGCAACCGTCAGCATTATCTTGGGATCCTACCTTAAATCCCGCATTGATCAGCCGGGCGCGGATCTGGAGGAATTAATCCGTTGGGTCCAGTCGCTGAAAATCAAGGAAGCCGCCGAACCGATGCGGGAATTTACGGTCAAAAGCTTACAAATTCACCAAAAGGAATCTCTCCGACAAGATTCCTACAGATACCCTTATCTCAAGGGACATATCGCTTCCTTGCTTTATCCCGACGACAACACGCACAACGCGATCACCTTCCAGTTGATTGAAAACTGGCTCAAGAATCATCCGGAGAAAAAACTCGAGGATTTCTTCGGCGAAATCGTCAACAACGATACGGCGATGAGCGATAAGATCGCGCTGCTGCAAATTCTGTTTTACCAGCAGTTTTTCGAGAAGCCGGAAGAATCGGCGGAATTGCTCCGGAAAATCTGGGACGATCCCGAACAGCGGAAAGACGTTCTCACGGCCCTGTCGCGGCAATTTTACTCCGCGAACAACATTATGTCGTTCAATCTTTTTCAGGAAGGGGAGTGGGGCAAACGCGTTGCAGCGCCGGCAAGAGGCGAAACAAAATTTGGAGCCGAGGACTCACAGGGAATATGGCTCCCGGGATTATATGGTAATTTTTCCGAACGTGACGGCTCGACCAGCGCGACATTGAAATTTTCGGAAGCGCTTTATCCGATTCTTCAGGAAGTGACCGACGAGGAAATCTGCATCCCGGTCGCCCGGTTTCTGGCCTTTCAGGATCCGCCGCAGGCGATTGAAGTGCTCAAGAAATGGGCCGCTCTTGATAACCCGCGGATTCAAAAGGCGGCGAACGAAACGCTCTCCGAACTGGAGCTGCGCGAGAAAATTCGTTCCGAGAGCAAGCGGCTGTTCCTCGAATTGGCGACCGGAAAAATCACCCCGGACGATTTGATCCCGAAGTCGCCCCCTTGGGTTTGGCAGGACGGGAAGTATGTTCAAGCAAAATAAGGATCTGTAACAAAACAACCTTTACACATTTTTTAACTACGGAATACGCGGAATAACGGAACATACGGAAAATGAAAACCTTCCGCGTTTTCTGTATTTCCGTGTGTTCCGTAGTTAAAAAACAAGCAACTTGCGGGCCTTGTACACGGTTCGACGCCGGCGTCTGCGCCGCTCGGCTAAACGGGTGCTAAACGGTCGGTCGGGCGTTTCTCACGAACGAACGGCCGTAGAACCGGGCGACGACTTCTCCCTTTTCGTTGGTGATCGGGACTTCGTAACTGGCCAGGCTCTTCGAACGGTAGGTTTCCTTCGCCTCGGCAAACAGCACCCCGCTCCGGGTCGGCTTCAGGAACGAGAGGTTGGTTTCGATCGCGACCTCGGTCGCCTCGCCGGTGTTGCTCGCGACGGCGAACGCAAAGTCCGCCAACGTAAAGATCGCCCCCCCCTGAACGATGTCGACACCGTTGAAGTGTTGGTCTTTGACCTCCAGTTTCGTCTTCGCGTAGCCGGGGGCGACTTCGAGAATCTCGATGCCGACGTACATCGCGAAGCGATCCCGCTTGAATTTTTCGATC
>JAVBQI010000158.1:0-13621 GCA_031549145.1 Thermoguttaceae bacterium
TATTAACGATTACGCCGCCGTCAAGATTTCTTTGGCCAAGCCGAACGACATCCGGAGCTGGTCTTACGGCGAAGTCAAGAAACCGGAAACGATCAACTACAGAACCTATCGCCCGGAACGGGATGGGCTGTTCTGCGAAAAAATCTTCGGCCCCGAAAAAGACTGGGAATGTGCGTGCGGGAAATACCGCGGCATGAAATACAAGGGAATGACCTGCGATCGTTGCGGGGTCAAAATCACCCATTCCCGGGTCCGCCGCAAACGGATGGGGCATATCGATCTGGCCGCTCCGGTCGTTCATATCTGGTTTTTCAAGGCCGCTTCGAGCCGGCTCGCGACGCTCCTCGCGATGAAGGCCAGCTCCCTCGAAAAGGTCATTTACTTTCAAGATTACGTCGTAATCGAGCCGGGCGAGACACCGCTCAAGCCGTTTCAGCTTCTTTCCGAAGAGGAGTACCGCAACGCGAAAGAGGAGTACCCGGGCAGCGGTTTTCAAGCCGAAATGGGCGCCGAAGCGATTCGCAAGCTGCTCGCCAAGTTGGACTTGGTCACTCTTTCCGATCAGCTTCGGATTGATCTCGCCGAAACCAAATCGAAACAGCGAAAAAAGGACCTTATCAACCGTTTGAAGCTCGTTGAAGCCCTTCGGGACAGCGATAACCGCCCGGAATGGATGGTGCTCGACGCGATTCCGGTGATCCCGCCCGATCTGCGGCCGCTCGTGTTGCTCGAATCCGGGACGTTCGCGACCAGCGATTTGAACGACCTGTACCGCCGGATCATCAACCGGAACAACCGCTTGAAAAAGCTGGTCGATCTCAACGCTCCGGAAGTGATTATCCGGAACGAAAAGCGAATGCTCCAACAATCGGTCGACGCGCTGTTCGACAACGGTCGCTGCAAACGACCGGTGCTCGGTTCGAGCAACCGGCCGCTCAAGTCGCTGACCGATATGATCAAGGGCAAGCAAGGACGGTTCCGCGAAAACCTGCTCGGCAAACGCGTCGACTATTCCGCCCGAAGCGTGATCGTCGTCGGCCCGAACCTGCGGTTGCACCAGTGCGGCTTGCCGAAAAAGATCGCCCTCGAACTGTACCAGCCGTTCATCATCCGGCGGCTCAAGGAGTTGCAGCACGCCGACACGATCAAATCGGCCAAAAAAATGCTCGAACGAAAGGATGAGGAGGTTTGGGATATTCTCGAAGAGGTAATTCAAAATCACCCGGTTCTCCTCAACCGTGCCCCGACGCTGCACCGGATGGGCATTCAAGCGTTCGAGCCGGTTTTGGTCGAAGGGAACGCGATCCGGTTGCATCCGCTCGTCTGTCGCGGGTTCAACGCCGACTTCGACGGCGACCAAATGGCCGTGCACCTTCCGCTTTCGCTCGAAGCCCAGGTCGAGTCGCATACGCTGATGCTCTCGACGAACAACATCTTCTCGCCCGCGAACGGTTCGCCGATCATTTCGCCCTCGCAAGACGTCGTGATGGGCTGTTACTTCAGCACGATGTGCCTGCCCGGAATGCCGGGCGAGGGAATGACCTTCGCCTCGAAAGAAGAATTGCTCTTCGCCTTCCAGCAAAAGGTCGTCGACATGCACGCCCGGGTCAAGGTTCGAATGTCCAGGAACCGTTGGCTCAAGAACGATCCGAAGGTTCGCGAGGGGATGTTGTTCGAAACAACCCCGGGTCGAATCATGTTCAATAACATTCTTCCCGAAAACATGCCGTACTACAACGAGCCGCTCAAATCGGGCGGTCTCGCGACGGTGATCAGCGACTGTCACGAATATGTCGGCCGTCGGGCGACGATCGATCTTTTGGACAATTTGATGCGACTCGGTTTCGAGGAAAGCACCAAGAGCGGTCTTTCGTTCGCGACCGACGATTTGATCACCCCGCAAACGAAGACGAAAATCATTGAAGCGGCGGAAAAGAAGGTCGCCCGCGTCCAACGCCTTTATATGGACGGCGTGATCACGGTCGACGAGCGGTACAACCAGGTGCTCGACGCCTGGACCCATGCCCGCGAAGAAATTACGGCCCAGATGATGAAGGAATTGGAAAACGACACCCGAAAACTCGGATACGTCAACCCGATTTTTCTTATGGCCAATTCCGGTGCCCGCGGCGGCGTCGAACAGATTCGGCAGCTCGCCGGTATGCGGGGGCTTATGGCCAAACCGTCCGGGAAAATCATCGAAACGCCGATCAAGGCGAACTTCCGCGAAGGACTGACGGTGCTCGAATACTTCAGCTCGACGCACGGTGCCCGAAAAGGGTTGGCGGATACCGCCCTCAAGACGGCCGACTCGGGGTATTTGACCCGGAAGCTGGCCGATGTCGCCCAAAACGTCGTCGTAACCCAACACGATTGCGGCACGACCCAGGGAATCACCAAGGGGGTGATTTATCGTGGGGAAAAAGTCGAGATCAGTCTTTCCGAGTCGATCAAGGGTCGGGTTTCCCGGGCCAACATCGTCAACCCGATCACCGACGATGTGATCGTCCGGGAAGGGGAACTGATCACCTCCGACATCGGCCGGAAAATCGAGGAACTCGGTCTCGAAAAGATTCAAATTCGCTCGCCGATGACCTGCGAAGCGGAGTTGGGGGTTTGTGCCCTTTGTTACGGTATGGACCTTTCGACGAGCCGGCTGGTCGAAGTGGGAATGGCCGTCGGGATCATCGCGGCCCAAAGTATCGGCGAACCGGGAACGCAGCTGACGATGCGGACGTTTCATATCGGCGGCGTCGCGGCCCGCGATGTCGAAGAAAACGAAATCCGGACGAAATACGCCGGTACCGCGAAGTACGTGCAGTTGGAAATCATCGAAACGGGAGAAGGACAGGAGAAGCAGCGTATTTCCCTCTCGCGAAACGGTGGGGTCGCGATCCTTGATGCGAAGGGACGCGAACGGGAAAAGTACAACATTCCCGTCGGGGCCCAGTTGTTGGTCAAGGATAACCAGGAGATTCAGGTTGGTGCTTCGATCTGTCAATGGGACCCGCACAGCATTCCGATTCTCGCGAAGGTTGCCGGTACCGTGCATTACGTCGACATCGTCGACGGCGACACCGTTCGTATGGAAACGGACCCGGCGACGGGCAAGGTTCGCCGAACCGTGACCGATTTGAAGGGGGACCGGCATCCACAAATCGACCTGAAGAACGAAGCGGGAACGGAAACGCTCGATTTTTACTACCTGCCGGGCAAGGCGCTCATCGAAGTCGAAGACGGCACGAAAGTCAAACGGGGAACGCTGTTGGCGAAGACTTCCCGCGATGTGAGCGGAACGCAGGACATCACGGGCGGTCTGCCCCGGGTTACGGAAATTTTCGAGGCCCGGAAACCGAAAGACCCTTCGATCATCGCCGAAATCGACGGCACGGTCGAGTTGGGGGACAAACGGCACGGGAAACGGACGATCATCGTTCGCGACGACGCGACCGGGATCGAACGGATACACGAGGTCGCCCACGGAAAACACCTGCGGGTGCACGCGGGCGATTACGTCCGGGCGGGAACCTCGCTGACCGACGGGCCGCTCGTCCCGCACGACATTTTGCGGATTTCGGGCGAGGAAGCGGTCCAGGAATATCTGGTGCGCGAGATTCAAAACGTGTACCGTTCGCAACGGGTCAAGATCAACGACAAGCACATCGAGATCATCGTCTCCCAGATGCTCCGGAAAGTCCGGATCGAAGGGGGAGGAGACACCAATTTGCTCGAAGGGGTGCAGGTCGATAAGTTCCTGTTCCGCAAGAAGAACCGGGATATGGCCGATTGTGTCAAGGTCGTCGATCCGGGCGACACGAAATTTGAGGAGAACGAGATCATTCCGCGGGATGTTTACGAGACGACGAACGCCGAATTTTTGGCGAAGGGGGGTCGCGGGGCTTCGGTTCGCAAGCCGGAATTGGCCCAGGCGACGACCCAGCTTTTGGGGATCACGAAAGCGGCGGTCCAGAGTTCGAGCTTTATTTCGGCGGCCAGCTTCCAGGAAACGACGAAAGTGTTGACCGAAGCGGCTCTCGCGAGCAAGACGGACCACTTGATCGGGTTGAAGGAAAACGTGATTTTGGGACATTTGGTTCCGGCGGGAACCGGATTTCGGACGTACCAGCAAGCCCAATGGCGGTATCACCAGGAAGCGGCGGAACTCATGTCGCAACAGGAAATGCCGAGCCGACACCGGAGTTTTACGCTCTTGGACGCAATTCCGGACGCCCCGCCGGCGACGCCGTTCGTCGCTCCGGGTTCCAATCCCTTCTACAACGAAGCGGCGACTGATTTCCCGGAAGGGGAGATGACGAACGACGGCTTCGAC
Organism: Thermoguttaceae bacterium; assembly: GCA_031549145.1. GTDB lineage: Bacteria > Planctomycetota > Planctomycetia > Pirellulales > Thermoguttaceae > JAVBSX01. Next base: position 4,331 of record JAVBQI010000158.1, read on the forward strand.
GACGGCGGTTCCTTCGATTAGGTGTTTCGGAAAAATGGTCGGGGGTCGCGATCATAAGAGATGCGGTGTGAGAAAGACAACCGTTTCCTTACGGTCACGGCTCCGAGTGGTCTTTTCATTTTTTCAGTACACTTACAGGTCTTCAGAATAAATTACGAATCAGGACAACAGCCGGAGGCGTGAGCGCCCGGTTTTCGAGTCGGGAATACGGAACGAACCCGGCGCTTACGCTTCGGGCTGCTGTTCGATCTGTTCGATTTTTACAGGAAGACCGACAACCTCTTTTGAACCGATGTCGAATATCATTGAAGAAGTCCGGGAAGACCAACCGGGCGAAAACGCACGCCCTTTTACGATTAACGTTTCTTCGCGCGTCCAACGGCTTCCGCCGTATCTTTTCGCGGAACTGAACAATCTCAAATACGCTAAACGACGGGCCGGGGACGATGTGATCGACCTCGGGATGGGGAGTCCCTCCGACCCGCCGAACGATGCGGTCATCGACAAATTGATCGAATCGGCCCGCGATCCGAAGCTGCACGGTTATTCCCACGCGAAGGGAATGCTCAAGCTCCGGCGCGAAATCGCGCTGCGGTACGACCGAAAATTCGGCGTCCCGATCGATCCGGAAACGGAAGCCGTCGTCTGTCTCGGCTCCAAGGAAGGTTTTTCGCATTTGTGCCTCGCCCTTTTGGGAGCCGGGGACACCGCGATCGTTCCCGCCCCGTCGTATCCGGCGCACATGTATGCCGTCGCCTTGGCCGGGGCCAACGAACTGCTCTTCGATGTTACAAACCCGGAAAAACTGCTCTCGAACGTCGCGGCGACCTGCGAGCACCTTTACCCGAAGCCGAAGCTGTTGGTTGTCAATTATCCACATAACCCGACGGCGACCGTCGTCGAGCGGGAATTTTTCGTCGACGTCGTTCGGCTCGCGAAAAAATACGGCTTTATGGTGATCAGCGATATGGCCTACGCCGATGTCTGCTTCGACGGATACCAGGCCCCGAGCTTTCTCTCGGTCCCCGGGGCGAGGGAGGTTGGCGTCGAACTGAGCACGATGAGCAAAGGCTATAGCATGGCCGGTTGGCGGGTCGGTTTTTGCTGCGGCAATCACGAAATGATCCGCGCCCTTTCGACGATCAAGAGTTATTACGATTACGGCACGTTCGCTCCGATTCAAATCGCGGCGATCATCGCCCTGCGCGACGGCGAAACGGCGGTCCTCGATCAGGCAAAGGTCTATCAAAAGCGGCGCGACGTGCTTTGCGACGGGCTGAACCGCTTGGGCTGGCCGGTCGTTCGGCCCAAGGCCTCGATGTTCGTTTGGCAACAAATTCCGCAGCCGTGGACAGAAATGGGGTCGATGCAATTCGCGATGAAACTGCTCAAGGAGGCTGATGTCGTCGCCAGTCCCGGGGTCGCGTTCGGCCCGCTCGGAGAAGGGTACTTGCGGCTGGCCCTGGTCGAAAAAGAAGACCGCCTCCGACAGGCGATCCGGCAAATCGCCCGGGCGCTCGGCATCAAACAGTCTTGAAAACGCGGGGCGAGTCGGATACAAAGGGGAGAGTTGCATTTTGTGAAAAAGGTTCGCTCAAGAACAAAAGCCGGAAAGAAGCGTAGCGTATTGACGGACCTTTCCAATGAATGGAGCGTCAATCAACCGTCAATGCGCCGAGTACGGCTCCTTTCCGGCTTCTATTCGAAATGACGCGGCTTTGTCCGTTTCCGCGAAGATTGATCCGCCAACTCCGCCCTATACTTTGCATAAGGAATCCCAACAATGCAGCGTATTGCCTTGATCTTTATTATTTTCGCGACGGTTGCGACCGCTAACGCCCAGTCTTATTACGGTTCGGCGAAGCAGTATGATCCCCGGCCGCAGATTACGGTAACCGGTGAGGCGACCGTTTACGTGAAGCCGGACAAGATCGAGATGCGGTTCGGTATCACGACCGACGACCTGGAGCTGACGAAGGCGAAGAGTCAAAATACCGAAATTTTCAAAAAGGCGAGGCAAACGATCAAGGAACTCGGGGTCGCCGAAAAGGACGTTTGCACCGACCATCTTTTTACGGAACCCCGCTGGGAGTATCCTTACGACATTGTTCGCAAGAATTTTCTCGGTTATTTCGTGCGAAACAATTTCGTGATCACGCTTTCCGAGACGGAGAAAATCGAACCGTTGCTCGACGGGCTGCTGCAAGCCGGAGTCAATAACGTCTACGATATGGAATTCCAAACGTCCGAGTTGAAACAATACCGGGAAGAAGCCCGCGAATCGGCCGTCAAAGCCGCCAAGGAAAAAGCGGATAAAATGGCCGCCGTTCTCGGCGAAAAGGTCAAATCGGTGATCGACCTCCAGGAAAATCCGGTCTCCTCAAACTACTATTTCTCAAGCTGGTGGGGTGGTTATGCCCGCAGCGGTTCGAGTATGACGCAAAACTATGTCTCGACACACTATGATGAAGCCCCCGGGAACTCCGGATCCGACGAGGGGACCGTCGCCGTCGGCAAACTCGCCGTCCGCGCGAAAGTGACCATCACCTTTGAATTGGAAAAGAAAGAATAACGCGAACATTGTACTAAAAAGAGCCGCGTGCTATGCATGCGAAGTACCAGCGTTGCCCGACACTCCGCGTGCACAGCACGCGGCTCTTTTTACGCTTTTTTGAAATGAAGCAATACAAGACCAACAAAATTAAAGACGATGAAAGATACGCCGTTGATTTTCGAACTCAGCCGCCCCGGGCGGACCGCCTGTTCCCTGCCGGAATGCGATGTCCCGCAGGTCGAACTCGACACCCTGATTCCCGCCGAGCTGCGGCGGAGTGCGGCCCCGGAACTGCCCGAGGTCGATGAGCTGACCGCGGTCCGGCATTTTACGAACCTTTCGCAGCTCAATCACGGGCTCGACGCCGGGTTCTACCCGCTTGGAAGCTGTACCATGAAATACAACCCAAAGCGGAACGAGGCCGTCGCCCGGCTTAACGGATTCGCGAAACTGCATCCTTATCAACCGGACGAATCGACGCAGGGGGCTCTCCGGTTGCTTTACGAACTCGGGACGATGCTCGCCGAGATTACCGGGATGCAACAGGTCTCGCTGCAACCGGCCGCAGGTTCGCAAGGGGAGTTGGCCGGGCTGATGATCATTCAAGCCTATCATCATCACAACGGCGATGCGGTCCGGGATACGATCGTGATTCCGGATTCCGCGCACGGGACAAACCCGGCTTCGGCGGCCGTCGCGGGCTTCAAGACCGTCGAGGTCAAGTCGGACGCTCACGGCGGTGTCGATTTGGACGCCCTCCGAAAACTGATGGGCCCGCACATCGCCGGGCTGATGCTCACGAACCCGAACACGCTCGGGATTTTCGACCCGAACATCATCGAAATCGCGAAGATCGTGCACGAGGCCGGCGGGCTGCTGTATTACGACGGCGCGAACGCGAACGCGATTCTTGGGATCACCCGGCCCGGGGATATGGGTTTCGACGTTGTGCATTTGAACCTGCACAAAACTTTTTCGACCCCACACGGCGGCGGCGGGCCCGGGGCCGGGCCGATTGGCGTTTGCGAAAAGCTGGTCCCGTTCCTGCCAAAACCGGTCGTCGTCGAAAAGGACGGCGTTTACGGTTGGGATTACGACCGGCCGCTCTCGATCGGCCGGGTCAAGAACTTTTTCGGCAACTTCGCCGTGCTGGTTCGGGCTTACGCCTACCTCCGGACGATGGGCCCGGACGGGTTGCGGACGATGTCCGAGGCGGCCGTGCTCAACGCGAATTACGTTGCGGCGCGGTTGAAAAACGATTTCGAGCCGGCGTCCGACCGGATTCCAATGCACGAATGTGTGCTCTCCGGCAAAAAGCAGAAACAGCTCGGCTTCAGCACGCTCGATATCGCGAAGCGGCTGTTGGATTTCGGGTTTCATCCGCCGACGATTTACTTTCCGCTGATCGTGCCCGAAGCGATCATGATCGAGCCGACGGAAACGGAATCGAAAGAGACGCTCGACGCCTTCGTCGAGGCGATCCAGACGATTCTGCGAGAAGGGGAGGAAAACCCGGAAACCTTGAAAAACGCTCCGTACCACACCAAAGTCCGGCGGCTGGACGAGGCGACGGCAGCCCGAACCCCGATCTTGCGTTGGAAGAAATAAGAACGGGCTTTTCAAAATTTCCGCATCACAAACCGCGATCTGTGGTCGCGGTTACGCTCCCAACGAAAGTGTCTTCAAACGTACATTCGCGGTCATTTCGAGTCGTGCAAAATTGTTTTTGCGGCAAAAAAAGAGCCGTAAGTGTAGTCGGTACCCCGACGCAACTTACGAACCGTGTACACGGCCCGGGCCTCTACGACTTCCAACTCGGTACAAGGTCCGCAAGTTGCGCTGCGCTACACTTACGGCTCTTTGCCCGATTTCGAGCTGTTGCCGCCGCCGCATCACTTTGAAAACACTCCCAAGGAGAAACGCGTCAACTTGAATGGGCTGCCCTTCTCAAAAACCGGGATTCTTGACGGTTTTCCTGATTATTCCGACGCACAAATGCCGATCTTGGAGAAGAGACTCCTCGTTCTCTACTTGCGCAGTTTTACTATCTTCACGATATTTGAAAACGGTAACACATGGGCGTTATTCCTATCGGCATTTCCCGCGTCAGCAACGCGTTGCTTCTTGATCGTTCGATGTTGAGCGTTCAAAACCAGCAACTCCTGATCGCCAATTACGAGCAACAGATCATCACGCAGCAGCGCTACCAATACGGTAGCGACGCTCCGTCCGATGCGAGTACGTCCCTTTCGATCCAAATGCAAATGGAGCGGAAGACGCAAAATGCCAAAAACCTCCTCGCAACGCAATCGTATTTGACGGCGAGCGATTCGACGCTTTCCCAAATCAACGCCCAGTTGACCGAGGCTCGGGCGATGGGGTTGGAGGGGATCAACACGACAACCAGTACGACCCAGCGACAGGCGTTGGCCCAAAGCCTTTTGCAATCGACGCAAACGATTTTCAATTTCGCCAATTATCAATTTCGCGACCGCTACCTTTTTTCCGGGGCGACGACGGACACAAAAGCGTTCGAATGGGGGACCGATTCCTATTCGGTCGTCTACAAAGGGAGTACGAACAACCTGTTTTCCTGGAGCGATACGGATTTGCTCTCGCAAACGAACGCGAACGGGGCGACCGTGTTCGGAGCGGTTTCCAAAGCGGTCAAAGGAAAGACCGATTTGAACCCGGCGTTGAGCGGGACGACGCTGCTTTCCTCGCTCAACGGCGGGCTGGGCGTACAGCCGGGCAGCATCCGGATCACCTATTCCGGGCCGGACGGGACGCGGGAATCGGTCGTCGATTTGAGCAAAGCGGTTACGGTCGATGATGTTCGAAGTTTGATCGCGAAAAACGCCCCGGCCGGAACGACCGTCAAGCTCGGGATCACGGACGACGCTCTTTCGGTCGAATTGACCTCAGACAACCCGGGCGGCTCGATCACCATCACGGAGGTCGGCAGTACCTTGACGGCCCATAATCTCGGGATTTATACGAAAACGCCGATCACCCCTTCGAAACCGTTTCTCGGGAACGATCTCGACCCGGCGGTAACCCGGACGACCTCGCTCGATTCGCTGCTCGGTTCGCCGGCGACGACGGTCCTCCGTTTCCCCGGTTACAACAACGACTTGGTGATTCAAGCGAATTACAACGGCGAGTCCTACACCGATTCCGACGGCAACGTTTGGCCGCTTAACGATGTCAAGATCGCGTTCCAATCGAACGCCCAAACCGCGCCCGGTTCCGAAACGGCGAGTTTCGATCCGGCGACGAAGACGATCACCGTCCAAATACATCCGGACAATTCGACGGCCTCGAACATCGCGACCGCGATCAACAACGCGGCGGCCGCCGGGACGATCCCGCCGTTGACGGCTTCGATCGACCTGCTCGACCAAGTTCCGCCCGGGAGTAAGGCAGGCAACGGGCCGATCACGCTCCTGCCGGGCGCTGCGGTTGTTTTGGGGACGACGTCCGGAGGGAACGGCCAGTCGTTCGACAAAACCGGAATACAGCTCGTCAACGGCGGGTCGACGTTTTCGATCGATTTCAGCGACTGCAAGACGGTCGACGACCTGCTCAACGTGCTCAACGACCCGAAATACGGCTTGTATGCGGACATCAACGCGAGCAAGACCGGAATCAACGTCTGCTCCCGGGTCAGCGGCACGGATTTCATGATCGGGGAAAACGGCGGTTCGACGGCAACGCAGCTCGGGATCCGAACGCTGAACGAAGGGACGTATTTGAGCGAATTGGACTTCAATCGCGGGGTGATGGACTACGAGGGGCCGGGAACCAACGCGAATGCCTTGTACGAATCGACAACGGCGAATAGCGGCTTACGCTTGACGGCGATCGCGGAAGGGACCGATTGGAACGATTACGATCTGATTTTCGTGCCGACGAGCGATCCCGATGGGAAGGTAACCGTTCAATGGGATCAAGAGCAAAAGACGATCACGATCGGGGTCAACTCGGGAGTAACCCAGGCGTGCGAGGTTGTAACCGCGTTTGCCGAACAGGCGGGGCCGAACCAGGCATTTACCCTGGTGTTGGACGATTCGCTTGGGACCAACACCGGGACGGGGGTGATATACACCGGTCAAACGACAACCGCCGGAGGGGCGGACGGCGGCATTGATTTCATGATCACGCGCAACGACGGGACGGTGCTCGATATCGACATCAACGGCTGCAAAACGATCGGCGACGTACTCGCGGCGATCAACAATCACCCGCTTAACAAAGACGGGCTCTTGACGGCAGGCCTGTCGACATCCGGCAACGGGATCGAACTGTCCGACCATTCGATCGGAGCGTACACGACCAAAATCGAGCGGGCGAAGCTCTCGACGGCGGCGATCGATCTGGGACTGATTCCCAAAGGCGAGGAGTACCAATATGCGAATTCCGGCGGCTCCAAGGCGAGCGCGAATATCGATTCCGGCAACACGAATTCGGACCTGTTGGTGGTCGGCGGCCAAAACGGGGCCTACGCGAACGGCGTCAAGGTCGAGTTCGTCGACATGAACGCAACAGGCGGCTCCGGGCAGCCCGGTTTCAGTTGGGATGCCCAGTCGCAAACGCTTCGCTTCGAGATCGATCCGGGCACGACGACAGCCCAAGACATCATTCGATTGTATCAAGACAACGCGAGTCCGACGCTCCGAGGGATGTTTGATTTTCAAAACGGCGTCAACGCGGACGGAACGACAAGCGACGGGCCCGGTTTGGTCGCCCTGTTCCCCCGGCCTGTCGATCCGACCGATCCGACGGCCGGAACGATTCCCGCCCCGGAAATGACCGGAGGAGTCGACAATAAACTGACCGGCACGGATCCGAATCCGTTGGAAACCGAGTCGATTTTTACCGCCCTGATTCGAATGGAACAAGCGATGCAAAACGACGACGTCCGGGAAATCGAACGGGCGACCAATTTAATGGAGCAGGCGGTCAAAACGATGGCTGCCGCCCGGGCGGAGATCGGCGTCCGGCAAAACGCGTTGGATTCGGTCCAATTTCGTCTGGAAAACGAAAGCGTCGAATTGACGCAGGCGTTGAACGATTCGATCGGAATCGACCTGAGCGCGGCGATCATGCAATACACTTCCGCGATGCTGGCCTACGAAGCGACCTTGCAGGTAACCAGCCGGATGTTCCAATTGAATCTTATGAATTATATTTAGAAGATAGAGAATAGAGGAAAGAGGATAGTGGGAAGGGCAGGTACTTTCCTCCTCTGTCCTCTGTCCTCTGTCCTCTGTCCTCTGTCCTCTGTCCTCTGTCCTCTGTCCTCTGTCCTCTGTCCTCTGTCCTCTGTCCTCTGCTCCTATGTCTCACTCCCTCCCTCAAGGCTTCCGTTTTGCCGGTGTGCATTGCGGACTGAAGAACGATCCGAACGAACTCGACCTCTCGCTGATTTTAAGCGACCGTCCGGCGACGGCGGCCGGGGTTTATACGCAAAACCTCGTCGCCGGGGCGCATGTGATCGTCGATCGCGAGCGAACGCCCGGAACCGGCTTTCAAGCGGTCGTCGTCAACTCCCGCTGCGCGAACGATTGCACCGGCGAGCAGGGGATTCGCGATGCCCGGGAAATGACCGCGCTCGCCGCAAAAATCGCGGGCGCCGCCCCGGACAAAGCTCTCGCGATGTCGACCGGGGTGATCGGGACGATGATGCCGATGGGCAAGGTCGCCGCCGGCATCGAAGAGGCCGGAAAGCAGTTGGAGAACAGCGAAGACGCGTTTATTCGGGCCGCTCGCGGGATGATGACGACCGACACCGTTGAAAAGGTCGTTTCCCGTTCGCTCGATTTGCAAACTGGCGAACGGATCTCGATCGCCGGGCTCTGCAAAGGGGCCGCGATGATCGCCCCGAACATGCGGACGATGCTCGCCCTGATGATGACCGATGCCGCTCTCGAACCGTGGGACGCTCAAACGCTGCTCGCCGAAACGGTCGAAGAATCGTTCAACTGCATTTCGGTCGACGGGCATACGAGCCCCTCGGATACGGTGCTCTTTCTCGCGAACGGAGCGGTCCGCGCCGAACCGCTTCTCGAAGCGGATCGTAAACGGTTCGCCGAAACGTTCGCCGAAGCATGCCGGGAACTAGCCCGGAAAATTCCGACCGACGGCGAGGGCGCTTCGCACTTGATTACGATCGATGTGTTCGGCTGTGTCAATCGCGAGGCGGCAAAGACGATCGCCAAAAAAATCGCGAACGATCCGTTGGTCAAGACCGCGATTTACGGAGCCGACCCGAACTGGGGCCGGATCGTTTCGGCGGCGGGCACGGCCGAAGTGCCGTTCGCCCCGATGCGAGTCGGACTTTCGATCAACGGATTCGAACTGTTTCGTGCGGGGACGCCGCTCCCGTTCGATAAGAAGACGGTATCCGATTCGATCCGCGAGAACCGGGACGTCCATTTCAAGTTGACGTTCGGCGAAGGGGACGCCGGCATCCGATTCTGGACGAGCGATCTAACATGCGAATACGTCCGGTTGAACTCGGATTACACGACCTGAGGTCGCGCCGCGTCGAACTGTTGAGAAACGCAGGACGGTTGCAAAGTCGTGGTTCCAATACTAGAGTGTTGTAAAATTAAGAAATTGGGATAGTGCGAATCGGTGAACTCTGGTATGTTGACGTTTTCAACATACGGAGGTTTCGCCATGAAAAAGATTTACATTGTCCGCTTGAGCGACGTGGAACGAGAAACGTGCCT
>JAVBQI010000002.1:0-13000 GCA_031549145.1 Thermoguttaceae bacterium
GTAGGAGCGGACGGTTTTTTCATCGAGGAAGAGAACTTCGGCAACGTGACCGGGCGTCCAGCCGGTGGCGAGCAGGACGACGGCTTTGACGCGATCGGCTTGTCGCTTGTCCCGCAAGGTCCGATGCAACATTTTCAGCGACGCAATCTGTTGGTCCGTCAGCCGATATTCTTCCATGATTTTCTCTCCTGTGAGAGAAAGAATATAACAACTTGGTCAAAATCGATCAACCGGAATTTTTAACCGGCTTCGGTATAACGGGCGATTACGCTTTCGGCTGCTGCTCAATCATTCAATCACCCGATAATCTCCGGCGACCGGATCGGGGTGGGCTTTGCGCAGCGTCCGGACGGAGCCGTGTCGGACTTGAAAGACGGCGTTTTCAGAATCGTACTTTTCCGGGTTGGTAAACCGCAGCGTCAGCGACCCGGCCAAATCGAGAAGACGCTCGAAATCTTCCGTCTCGGGATTCATCCCGACAAACAGCGTCGTCGGCCCATTGAAATTCTCCGGAACGAGCAAAACCGACGCTCTCGCATCCGACCGCTCGAATAATTCCTGCAGCCGTAGGCAATGGGCTTCGTTGCGGCCCATCGCACATTTGACGCTCGGGTTGATCCGGATTTGCCGTCCGGCCGCAAGAACATCGATGTCCCAGGTTTTCGGGGAATCGCAATGCCGGAACAGGTCAATCAATCGGGGCGCGTACGATTTTTCACACAAAAGGCAGCCGGTCGACGGCTGCGGAATCTTGCCGACCTCCAATCGTCGGGCTAAGGCGATGAGCTGCAACCGGCCGCGGCCCGTGTAGGCGTATAATTTTTCCCGGTCGAGCAGTCCGTCGTTTTCCGGCGACGTCGGCCCGAGCACTTTCGCGGACAGTGGGCGCACCAACCGACCGTCCAATCCCGATTCCCGGGCGATCAGGGCGAGTTGATGCTGTTTTTGGCTGTTCGGTCGCTGCCCGGCAACCTCTCCGGTCGCGACGAAATCGGCGTTCTCCTCGTCCAGAATTTGCTTCGCGATTTGACACATCACGACCCGACAATCGATGCAAGGGTTGACCGCCTTGCCGTACCCGAAACGCGGGGCGGCGACCATTGCGAGGTACGAATCGTCGGTTTCGCGGACGCGAAGCGGAATCCCAAGTTGCTCGGCCCGTAATCGAGCGTGTTCCGAGCAATCATGAAACGGCGTCCGGACGTTAAGGCCGACAACCTCGACGCCTTGCCGTTGCAAGACGCGAACCGTCAGCAAACTGTCCAACCCGCCGGAAAAAAGAACGATTGCCTTTGACATGACCTGTTGTTGTATCGATAGGTGTTGGGAATAATTTGGTGTTGCTTTACCGATCTTCAGGAAAAAAATCGAATCAGAGCCGCGCCCGTAAGGACGCGGTTGTCCCGCCAAAACCGCTTCCTAACGGTCGCGGCTCCGATTGCGTTGTTCAAAAATTTTTGTGACGATCGGCAACTGAGAATCGCCGTACTACATTTTTCGCTCTGCACTACGCCTGTGCAGAACCCAATGCGCGAATTTTCGGGCGAACCAGGCGACGGGAAGAATCGTCGCCGTCAGGACCGTGATTTCCAACCATTGCGAAAGCGATAGCGGAACCGTTCGGAAAAATTTCCCGACCCATTCGCTTTGAACCATGATGATTTGGACGATCGTGATCGCCCCGACGATCCCGAGAAACATGCGGTTCTTCAAGAGCAGAGTAAACGGCGAATCGTCGTGTCGCAAGGCTCGGCAGTTGAATTTGTGCCAAAACTGAAACATGATGAAAACCGTAAAAAAGACGGTCAAAGGTTCGAGGTTGGTTCGCTCATAGTATTCCGGGCTGCTCGGCACGACACCGTACTCGAATGTCTCGTTCGTAAACGCCCCGGAAAACAGGACCGCGAAAAGCACGACGACTTGAAACAGCCCGTTGATGAGGACCGTGATTCCCATTTCGGGGGTGATGATGTGAGCTTCCCGCCGGATCGGCGGTTCGCTCATCGTCTTTTTCCGCGGCGGGTCGGTGCAAAGTGCCAATGCCGCGAACGTGTCCATAATAATGTTGATCCAAAGCAATTGCGGGACCGTGAGCGGCAGCGGCACATCGAACAACGGCCCCAAAAGAGCGCAGCAAAGGGCGACGACATTGACCGAAAGCTGGAATTGCAGGAACCGTTGAATATTCTGGTACAAGGTCCGGCCCCACCAGACACCGGTTACGATGCTGCGGAAATTGTCGTCGACCAAGACGATGTCGCTCGCCTCTTTCGCGACTTCGGTTCCGGAAATTCCCATCGAAACGCCGACGTCCGCCTTTTTCAAGGCGGGAGCGTCGTTGGTCCCGTCCCCGGTCATTGCGACGACCTCACCCCGTTTGTGCAAAGCCCCGACCAACCGAAGTTTGTCGATCGGTGTCGAACGGGCCAACACCCGAAGCTGCTGGGCAATTTCCGGCAGTTCCCCTTCGTCGATCTTCGCAAGCCCTTCCGAAGTCAAGATCAACTCCGGAGCGGCCCCTTCCCCCTTTCCCTGTCCTCTGTCCTCTGTCCTCTGTCCTCTAATAATCCCCGCTTCCCGGGCGATCGCGACGGCGGTCGGCCTCGCATCGCCGGTAATCATTTTGACCTGGATCCCGGCCTGTTGGCAAAGCCGGACGGCATCGGCGACCTCGGGCCGGATCGGGTCGGCGATCCCGACCAAACCGACGAAAACGCGGTCGCCGCAGGAAAGGCAGCCGTTTTCGTTTTCCGCGAACTCCTTGCCGCCCGGACAATGTTTCGGCGAGCTCGTTTCGCTGAAGGCAATGAGCCGCAGGGCGTTGGAAGAAGCGTTTTCGATCGCCTGTCGAATCGTTTCAAGATGCGGTTCGACCGATTCAAGCGTGTTCCCGATCCGGATCAAATTGCATTGGGCGAGAATCCGTTCCGGAGCTCCTTTCGAGAAACAGACCTGCTCCCCATCGCGGTCGATCATCACGACCGACATTTTGCGCTGCGAATTGTAATTCAATTCGTTGATCCGTTCCCAACGGTCCCGCAGTTCCCGGTAATCGATTTTCCGATCGTACAAAAGATGCAACAAGGCACATTCCGTCGGATTGCCGATCCCGCGAACGGCCCCATCGTCTTCCTTCTTTAAATGAGCCTCGGTGTTGATCGCGATATTCTGGATCAGCGATTCCCATTGTTTCGTTTTCTCCAGTTCGCCGATGTCTTTGTTCGAATATTCCTTCAAGCTCAAATAAAACCAAACCGGCTGCATCTTGTTTTGCGTCAACGTCCCCGTCTTGTCGGTGCAGATCACCGTCGTCGAGCCGATCGTTTCGGAGGCGATCAGTTTTCGGACAAGGCAGTTTTCCCGGGCCATTTTCATCATATTCATAGCGAGGGAAACGGTGACCATCATCGGCAACCCTTCGGGAACGGCGACGACGATGATCGTTACTGCGACGACGACCGAGAGCAACAGATCGTGCAAAAGGTCCATTGCCGATTCGGAATCGAGGAAAAATCCCTGGATCGCGAGGAAGAGGGCGAGAGACCCGACGAACATCGGAATACCGAGCAAACCTTGCAACCGCAACGAGCGGACCTCGATTTGAAGCGAACGGAAAAACGGCAGGATCGCCCATCGCATGAGCCCGAGGCCGCAAATTAAAGCGAGGAGCACGACCCAGGAGTTGGCGAAACCGTACTTTTCCCATATCGTCGCGACCAGCCGGGATTCGCTCAAGGTATGAATGCCCATTACGGTAAAAATTCCGGTCGCGGCCGAAGCCCCGACCACGCTGATCTGGTTGGCCAAACGGGAAAGCTTTTGCTTGAGCGGGGTATCGACGTTGGCTTCGGAAGCAGCGGGAGCGTGCAGGGCTCCGGCGATTTCTCCCATCCGGGTCTTGTCCCCGATCGCGGTCGTCAAGAACATTCCGTGCCCGTCGGCGACCATCGTTCCCCGGGCGACATGGGTCTCGGGCGGGGCGTGTTCCCAGCTTTCGGGAGCGATGCTACGTTTTTCGACCGGAAACGATTCCCCGGTCAGGAGCGATTCGTCGATCGAGAGGGACAGGGCGTCGATCAGAACGCCGTCGGCCGGGACCTTGTCGCCGAGGTCGAGCCGGACCAGATCGCCGAAAACGATCTCGCCGATCGGCACGGTCGTCATATTCCCGTCTCGCAACACCTTGACTTCGATGTTGTCCTTGACCTGGTTGAGCAACTCGAACTCTTTCTCGCTTTTCCGTTCGCTGAAATAACCGACGAGCGTCGCCAGAAACACGGCGATAAAGATGCCCAGCGAGTCGGTGAAACTCGCTTCCTTGTCGCCGAGAACGTAAATCGAAACGGCGGTCATCGTCAAAGAAGCGAATGCCGCGAGAAGCAGAATGCGAATCGTGGGGTCCTCGAATTTTTCGAGGAGCATTTCCCACCAGGCGGCGCGTTTCGGCGGGGAAAGCTCGTTGCGACCGAAGCGTTCCCGAAATTGTTGGACTTGAGTTGCGTTAAGACCGTGGGAAGGATCGACGTCCGTCCCGGAAATTTTAATGATGCTCATTGAGGAAAAAGGGATACGCTCACTCTGTCGAAGAACGCGATATACCGTAGCCGGTATTTGAGGGGACCTGCCGTCCAGGCAAAATGCTTCGCCCCCTGCCAAACCGCGGCCTCGTTGGGCCGCTGCCGTACTGAAGACGGGAATTTTAAACCGGCTTGAGTATATTCAGGAAATTTTCGTGAGCGTTGATATTTGTACTGCCGAAGCGATCGAAACAAAATTTTGGAGCAAGGCTATAGACCGTAGGGCTCGTTGTTCAACCGTTCCCTACAGCCTTGTCGCGGTTTCGAGCTTAAACTGATATACAAGACAACCCAAGTTGCCTGTCCCGGTATTATACCGTCTGCTGCGGGGATGACCAGTTCTGTTTTTCGACGAAATGCGGCTTTCCGTCATTCGCCCAGCCGAAACCGGTCCGAATTCTGAAACCAGTATTCGTCCGATTCGGCCCATTGAACGATTGCCTTCGCGGTTGCTTGTTCGTAAAGGGCGAGTGTCGCGATATCGACGGTTTGCGGTACGTTCGAGGATGCCATCTCGGAAGATTCCGTTTCCTGGAAAAATGTCGGCGTCAAAAACGAAAGGACAGCCGGGTCGCTTTCGTCCGCAACCGGGAGTGCCGCCTCGTTCTGCGCGGCAACCTGGGGGAGCATCTCCGAATTATCCGAAAGCTCGAAGGCGGCGAGGCTCAGGGTTGATGCTTTCGTATGAACCTGGAACGTGGTCAGGGAAAACGTGTACTTTTCTCCGAAAAGCGATTCCGTCGTAACCTGGAGCGAGAAGACACCGGCGGTATGATAAACGTGCGAGAGGAAAATCGTATTTCTCGGCCCGCCTTTGATTACGGTGTTTTCCGATCCGTCCCCCCATTGAATCGTCCAACTGACGATCGGGTCTTCCTGGGCATTGCTCGCGTCGATTCGCCATTTTTGTGCTTCGTCCTGCGAGAAACTCGACGGCCCAATAATACTGTAGCAAGGCAAGCCGTTGAGAATGTTGATATCCCAATCAATGGGGTCGCTCCGGTTGCCCGAACCGTCGACGACGATCAACCTCGCCTTGTAGGGAGCGACCGGATCGCGAACGGCCCCGGTCGAATTGAAGGTTGCCGTTTTTTCGGTTTCTTCGCCTTGGGTCGCCGCCGAGCCGCTTTCGCCGTACAGACCGTTGTTGTTGAAGTCCCAAAGGTAGGTGATATTACTCTGCCCCGTTACGGAACCTGTCAGCTCAAGCGTTTGCCCCAACCGAATCGCGTGGGACGCGGCGGTAATCCTCGGCACAAGGCTCCCCTGCCGTTCGCAGGCCCCCAGATCGACCTTCGTGCCGGAGAGACGTTGATATCCGCTCCCCCGGACATCGGTTGTTAATTTGGTCGTTCCCTTGCCGACGGAGTTGTCGTAATTTCCCGCATCGACCGCGAGGCTGGTTTCCGAAAGCGGGTACGTCAACTGCCCGTTGTAATACGAAGGCGAAGCAAACCCGGGGCTTTTCGGCGAAGAATGCGTTCCGACTATGTTGCCGTTCGTGCCGTCGACCAATCCGACCATGCCGGTTCCGTCTCCGATCAAATTACAGGAGCCGGACAACATTCCGTTGTCGCCGGTCGTGTTGCGATACACGAAAATATCGGTCGTGCCGTAGGAAAAATTATCCGCGACGATCGAGTTCGTCAACACGACGGTCGATTTCGAACCGACGACCATTCCCCCGACGGTATCGGAAAGATTTCGGGTTACGCTCAAATGCGTCAATTTGGACGTCGCTTCGAGAAAAACCAGACCGCCGCCGAACGGCGATTCGTTCCGGGCGATCGTCGCGTTCGCGAACAACGAATTCCCATACTGTTGGTAAAACGCTCCCCCTTCCTCTTTCGAAGCGTTGTCGTAAAACGAAACGTTGATCAATGTCGATTGAGTGTTGTTTTGATAAAGCCCGCCGCCGTTCCGCGCGAAGTTTCCGGAAAGAACGAAATCGTTCGCGTCCAACGTTCCGTTCTTGATATAAACACCCCCTCCGAGCCCGAGCGTAGAAACACGGGAATCCCGAACGGCGAGATTGTTTAGGCTCAACGTCGCATGGTAAGCGAGAATCCCACCGCCGTTCGTCTCCGAGAGACCGTTTTTCAAGGTCAGTCCGGAAAGGCCGATGTTGACCGAACCGACCGCCTTGATCACTCCGGATTTCCCTTGGGCGTCGATCGAAACGAGGTTCATTCCCGAGCCTTGGATCGTCATTCCGCCGAAAATCTGAAGCGACACGCCGTTCAAAACGATCGTCCCGTTCAATCCGTCGGCGAATTTGATCACGTCCGATTCGGTAAAGGAACCGGCCGGGGCGTCGCCGACCTGCTTGTTGAAATTGGCCGCCTCAAACGCTTCCCGAAACGTCAGAATGCCGTCGTTTTTGATCTCATCGGCGAGGCTGGTCACCAAATAGGTGACGGCGCTTTTCGAGGCCGTGCTCCCTTCGACCGCTCCGATGTCGACCGTCGAGCCGGTGGTCCGGCTTTGGCCGCGGGCATCGGTCGTCACTCCCGAAGGAATCAGGCTCGTATTCCCTCGGCCCAGCACCGGGCTGCCGGAAAGAACGGGCAAAACGAGGATGTTGTTCCCCAAATCGGTCGGAGCCCCCAGCTTCGGATCGAGCGGAGAGGCCGCGGAACCGACCTGGTTGCCGTTGACGCCGTTTTGAATCGCTTTCGCCGTCGAGCCGCTCGGCAAAGCCGGGATGCCGACGCCGACGCCGATCAGGTTGTTTGAACCGGAAAAAATCGTGATCGGTTTCGTCTCGCCGCTGATATCCAAGCCGGAGACCGCGGTGTTGGCCGCGACGATCGAATTGTTGATCGTAACCGTCCCGGAATTGATCCGGATGCCGCCCCCCGCCGCCGTCGCGATGTTTTTGGAGATCGTCAAATTCGAATACGTCCCAATCGCCGTTGCGGCGGAAATCGAGTTCTCAACAAAAAACGCCCCGCCGTAACCGGCGACGTTTTGCGAGCAGGTTACATTTGTCAAAAAGAGCGTCCCCTGTTGGTATACGGCTCCGCCGAGTCCGACATCGGCGTACCGATCCGCGGCGACGTTACCGATCAGGGACGCGTTCAAAAAGGTCGCGCTGCCCCCCGATTGGTAAAACCCGCCGCCGTACCAGGCGGTGTTGCCCGAAATCATCGAACTGCTCACGTTCAGCGTTCCGTAGGTTTGCGAGAGCCCGCCGCCGCGAAACTCGGCGTAATTGTCGAGCAGGTACGAAGAAACGATCACGAGATCACCGTCAAGAACGTGTATCCCGCCCCCTTGCTGACCCGCCGAATTGCCGGAAATGCGCGAGTTCGTCAAAGAAACCTTTCCCCGGTCGACATACAACGCTCCGCCGTATTGGTCGGCTTGATTGCCGGAAAGCTGGAGGTTGCTCAAGGTCATATTGTTGCAGTTGACAAGCGCGATCCCCCCGCCGCTGGTCCAGTAGGCGGGAACCGTTCCGGAATGAACGCTGCTCAAACTCGCGTTGCCGGCGGTGATCGTTAGCCCGTCGAGGGTCAACCCTTGCGTCATACTTGAACCGTACAAAACCGAATAGGCGTTGTCCAACAAGGAATTCGGGTCCTGGAAATCGTCGTTCTTCGCGAGATCACCGCTCAAAATCGTTTCGTGAACGAAAGAGCCGTCCGAATTTTTCGCTCGTCCGGCGAGCGAGGTTTCCGTCCCGGCGAAACCGCCGTACAGCGAGACCCCGTCGATCAAGGCAAACGTTTCGCTCCGCGCCTCGGCGTAATTCGTTCGCACGGTCGGGGTGTACGTTCCCTCGGCGATCCAAATTTCCGTGATGTTGCGCGAGGTGTCCTGGGCATATTCCAATGCGGATTGGAGCGAGGAAAAAGCGGTGCTCCAACTCGCACCGCTCCCGGGCGAAACGACATCCGCATCGACGAAGAGCGTCGTCAGCACGCAGCGTTCTTCCAAGAATTCCAAATGCAACTTCCGGGATCGGCTCCATCGGGAAAGACCCGACTCGCGGTCGATTTTCTTCTGGGACTGGAATTTGCGGACGATATTGTCGAGAAAGTCAAACATCTCGTAGGGTAGGGTAAATAATTGCGGATCGTAACGAAAATTCGCTTTGCAACAAATTTGCGGCAAATAGTGGGATAATTATACGGTTATGATACATTATGCAAGCGTTCGGTTCAATCATACCGGCAACAAACCGAAAGAAATTTGTGCTTTTATATGAAAATCGACACAAAAACAGCAGTCCGAAGCGTCAGCGCCGGGTTTGTCCCGCGTTCCCACTCCGAGAACCGGGCGCTGACGCTTCCGGCTGCGGCCCGTTCTCTCGCCCCTTCGCAGACCCCACTTGTGCGAAAAATTGAGATTTCTATAATGGGAAAAACCTCGAACACTGCGCCCTTAGTGTAGCGGTAACACGATAGCTTCCCAAGCTGTAATTGAGGGTTCGACTCCCTTAGGGCGCTTCTTCTCGATCTTCAAAAAATCCTGGACGACAAAATCAGAGCCGCGACCGTGAGGGAGCGGTACATCAGGACAACCGCTTCCTTGCGGTCGCGGCTCCGATTTGTTTTTCCGAAAATAAAAAAAGAGCCGCATGTTACGTCGGAATACCGACTACACATGCGGCTCTTTTTTTCGAAAAACACGGACCTTACCGCGGTTCGGTGATTCCCGGTTTCGCGATCGGGTAATTTCCGTTGGCATCGGGCATCACCGGGGAGTCGCCGTTGATGTCGAGCTTTTCAAAGCCCGGAGCCAATTCGACGTCGGAATTGACGACCTCGTCCCAGAAAATTTCCTTGCCGGATTCCGTCGCCATTCTCCCGAGAATCCCGACCATCGCCGCGTCGGCGCAGCGATCGGTTTCGTTGTACGGCTTGTCGGCACGAATCGCGGCGAACAACCGGTCGTGCTCGACCTGGTACTTGTTCAACTTGTCGCCACCGTATTTCCAAACGAGATTTTCCGGCTTGGTGTGCCCGACCTTCCAGTTCCGGTCTTTAACGATCCGGGACGCATTTTCCTGTCCTTCGCCGAGAATCGCGGTTCCTTTGGTCCCGTTGACGACGGCCCCGAAAAAGCCCCAAGTGTTCGCCTGTTGCCGCAATTGCACCATCATTTGTGAGCCGTCGGCATACGTGTATTCGTAAGCGCAGTGGTCGAACATCTGGTCCTTGACCTCCCGGACCTGTCGCCCCCCCTGTCCCTGACAGGAAACCGGCCATTCGTTTCGCGCCCAGCAGGCGGCGTCGAGATTGTGAATCATCCAATCGAGCGCGAAGCTCCCGCACAGCCAGGTAAAGCAGTTGAAGTTTTGCAGTTGGTGATGCAGCGGCGTCATGTCCGGGGTTTTTTCGCCGCACGGGAACGGCCCGTGAACGCGGTACACCCAACTCGCGATGATTTCGCCGATCTCTCCGTCATGAATCCGTTTGATACATTCCTCGACGCCGGGATCGTGCCGAGTCATCAGCCCGCCGGCGATCTTCAGGTTCTTTTCGGACGCTTTTTTGCCGAGCGTCTTGACCTTGCGGTAGCCGGGGCCGTCGACGCAAAACGACTTTTCCATAAAAACGTGGACCCCTTTTTCGACGGCGTATTCGAGGTGCGGCGGCCGGAAAAGCGGCGGCGTGCAAAGGAGGATCACCCCGCCGGGGCCGATCGCGTCGATCGCGTGTTTGTAGGAATCGAACCCGACGAAACGGCGTTCGACGGGAACGTCGACCTGATCCTCGAACTCGGCCGAAATCGAGCCGAAACTCCCTTCGACCTTGTGCTTGAATGCATCGGCCAGAGCCCAGAGCTTAACCGGTCCCTGCTTGGAGGTTTGCAAAGCGTTGACGGCCGCGCCGGTTCCCCGACCGCCGCAACCGACGAGGGCGACCTTGATCGTATTGTTTTCGGCGGCGTGCACTCGCGGGGTTGTGCCCCCGGCGAGCAAGGCTCCGGCGGTTGTCAGGCCTGCGGCCTTGAGAAATTGGCGTCGTGATCGAATCGGTTGGTCCGAGGAATGGGTATCAAACATGGGCTTTCTCCGTGAATGCGGTTAATAAAAAAACACTTCCGCCGGAATCCGGGCGGTTTCGAATACAGTTCATTCTCCCTTTATACCAAATCCGGCCAGGAAATAACAGGGGAGATTTTTTCGGCGGGACCGTCGGCGTCTTCCGGCGATTCCGGTTCCTCGATCACTGGCGGCGGCGGGAGCGGCATGCGGCGGCGGATGTCGTCGCCGCGAGGGTCGTCCGCCCAGCCCCGGCCGTCCTCGTCGATGCCGTTCGGGCCGACGCTGTAAAGCAGGAAACCGGGCTCGCCGTCCGCCGACGGTTTCAGGAGGTAACGAAACGGCGCCTTCGAAAACGGATCGACGGAAACTTCGTCGATCTCATGCTCCGGCAAATCGACCAATCGCTCGGGATAATGGCCGTGCTCCCGCCGATAGGCTTCCAGGGCGAATGCAAGATAAGTCAACACGGCCTCGGTCTGTCGCTTTTTGAGACTGATTCGCCAAGGTTCGTAGGTGGCAAAGAGCATTCCTTCCATCGTCCGGGCGATCAGAGCCGACGGCGCACCGATCTGACCGTACCAGGCCAAGGTTTTGAGAATCTCGTACATGTCGGGAATTTCTCTTTTATCGTTGAGCTCCGAGGTGTCGTTGAAAAATTGCCGCTCCATTTCGTCGAAACGCCGGTTCAGTCGAGTCATGATGATTCCCAAGCGACAGAACCGTAACCCGATCCGCTGCTTAAATCGGTCAAAGTCGCTCCTGTCACGAGACAGAGCGTCTTCGTCCATGAGATGCTGGGCGGAGTCGAGTGCCGTGAAGCGTTCGTTGAGAAGGAAGCCCTTGATCTCGTCGTCGCGGAACGGTTGCTGAAACGGAGCGATTTCATCGAGCTTGCGGCGGATCTCTTCGGCAGACCAGCCGGAACGGATCATCACCGCTTCGGCGGCGCGATCGGTCTCGCTCATGATCGAATTATCGATCAGCGAAGAGCTCATGTTCCAAACGGCCCGGCGATGGTGTCCGGCGATCCGGTACATCGCGAGCACGTCGTCCCAGGCGGCGTCGATCTCGCCGACCGCCAGCCGGTAGCCGACTCGAACTTCGAGGCTTCGCACCATCTCCCGGCAGCAATGATCGTTGATAAAAACCGAGTCGAGGAAAGTGTTGCCGAATAACAACGGCAGGTACAAGACCGGCTTCCGGGCGGCGACGGCGAACTGATCGAGAGCCGCGTCGTTCCCGTCGAGCCAGCGGCGGACGATCGGCTTCGCCTCTTCGGACCAGGGAAGGGTCGTTTCCCGGCAGGAGGATTTGTTGAGTATTTGGCTTTCTTCCGGCGGGAGTGCCCGGGCGAACGACCGCCAATCGACGAACGTGAGTTTCGGCTCGGTGTCCGTCGGCAGGTCGAGGTAACGGCAAAGCCGGTCCCAGTGTTGGTCCTTGAGCTGAAAATCGAACAAGGAACGACCGAACGTCTCGATCAACAGACGGAACCCGTTATCCTCCGCCGGGCCGCCGGGGTCGAGTTGCTTGTCGATCACGGCATGATAGTCGATCCCGTAAAACGTTTTCGCCCGGGGCTCCGTCAGGTAGGTTGTCTGCCGCGAAATGGAAAACGGCGGAATCACGAACGCGCTCGACACCCAGATCGCGATAATGACGCCGAGCCCCCAAACGGCGGTAATCCAACTCCGTTGCGGCCGTCCCAACCAACGGGCGACCGGGAGAAAGAACAGCCCGAGGGCGATTCCGAGGAACAGCAGCAACGGAATGTCTTGAAGAAGCAGGATTTTGACGCCGCCGAGCATCCAGAGTATGGCGACGAACCAAAAGAGGGTCCAGTACCACTTCGCCTTTTTAGGCGGCTTGGGATCGGGCTTGCCGTTTTCCGTGGTGTTTGGCGACATCGTGTTCTTCTTTTCAAAAAGGTTTTTGAGACTGTACGGAGTCCCGGAAAGCTTTGCCCCTTATGTTGGAATGGAATCGTCACCCCCGCGCAGGCGGGGGGCCAGAGGGTTCGGTTTCCCTTTGGATCCCCGCCTGCGCGGGGATGACGGATTTTATTCAGTCTTCTCGAAGGTGTTCCGTCAAAAGGCTCCGGCGTCTGCGCCGCTCGGCAAACGGTCATTTCCCGATACAGTACAACCCCTTGGGGCCGCGGATGTAAATTCGGCCTTCGGCGAAGGCCGGGCTCGCGAAAATCGGCTCCGGCATCGCCGGGGTCGCGAGGATCATCTCCTTTTCGCAGCCGCTTTCCAACGCCGTGCCGCTCGAATCGAGCACCGCTTTCGAAGGGTCGATCACATACGCTTTCGCCCCGTCCTCGTATTTGTCGAACAGGTAAATCTTCCCTCCGGCGAATCCGGGCGAAGAATAAAACGAAGCGTTTTCGTCGACTTCCAGTTCCCAGATCATTATCCCTTTT
>JAVBQI010000095.1:0-66825 GCA_031549145.1 Thermoguttaceae bacterium
CACATCCTTACCCAGATATCCTATTTTTTCTCACAAAGGCGCGAAGGACACCAAGGACAACTCGGATTTCTCAATTCCTTCGTGATCTTTGTGCCTTGTGAGAGAAAAAAAGGAACTGTGGAGTCAAGTATATAGTTCCCAAATTTTATTGCCTCGTCTATAAGACATCCGTTTACGCTTAAACCGAGAACATCGCGTCGACGAAGGGGTCGGGTTCGAAGACGGCTAAATCCTCGGCCGATTCGCCGAGGCCGATGTATTTGACGGGGAGGCCCATCTGCTTGCGGATCGCGACGACGACCCCGCCCTTGGCCGTGCCGTCGAGCTTGGAAAGCACGATCCCACTGCACTGCACCGTTTCGGTAAAATGCTTCGCCTGGGAGATGCCGTTCTGCCCGGTCGTCGCATCCAACACCAGGATCACTTCGTGCGGGGCGGCCGGGACCTGCTTGCTCATCACCCGCCGGATCTTTTCAAGTTCGCTCATCAGGTTTCTCTGCGTCTGAAGTCGCCCGGCCGTATCGACAATGCAGATGTCGGCCCCGCTCTCAACCGCCTTGGCGACGGTCTGGTGGGCGACGCTCGCCGGGTCGCTCCCTTGCGGTCCGGTTACGATCTCGACCCCGAGCCGCTTCGCCCAGACGGTCAGTTGCTCGACCGCCGCCGCCCGAAAGGTGTCCGCCGCCCCGAGCACGACCTTTTTACCTTCGCTTCGAAACTGCGAAGCGAGTTTTGCGATCGTCGTCGTCTTGCCGCAGCCGTTGACCCCGCACACCATCACGACGGTCGGCCCCGCCTCGGCGAAGCGGATCGGATCGGCCGGCTGTTGCATGAGCGATTTGAGTTTGGCCTTGACCGTCGCGAGCACATCGTTCATTTCGACGACCCGGCCGCGGAATTGATTCCGGACCTCTTCGACGGTTTCCTTGGCCGCGACGACCCCCATGTCGGTCTTGACCAGCGTCTCGAAAAGTTCTTCGAGAAAAGCGTCGTCGACCAGCCGGCCCGCCTGCTTGAAAAGATCGCGGATGTCCGTATTCAACAACCGCGTCGTTTTGATGAGGCCCTGCTTTAGTTTCTCAAACA
This sequence comes from Thermoguttaceae bacterium, assembly GCA_031549145.1. Lineage (GTDB taxonomy): Bacteria > Planctomycetota > Planctomycetia > Pirellulales > Thermoguttaceae > JAVBSX01. Next base: position 1,087 of record JAVBQI010000095.1, read on the forward strand.
AGCCCATGGGATTTCCTAAATAAATTAAGAATTAATAATTATGAATTAAGAATGATCAATACGGGCCGGGGGCTATGCCCCCGGTTTGCACCTATTGGAGTTGATTATCTTTCCTCGTAATGAACGAAACCGGGACCACAGGTCCCGGCTCGTGCGTTCGTGATTTTATGACGCGGTCTTCTTCGGCACAATGTTTTATCAAATTCTTAATTCATAATTTTTAATTCTTAATTTGACAAACACGTCCGCCCCCCTGATTCGAACAACCTCTCGTTTCACTTGCCACTTTTCTACTTTTTCTCCTCTTTCGCCCAGGAGTCGCGGAGCGAAACGGTTCGGTTGAAGACCGGTTTCTCCGGCGTCGAATCGGGGTCGAGGCAGAAATAGCCGAGTCGCTCGAATTGGAAACGGTCCTCGGGTTGCGCGCCTTTGAGCGAAGGTTCCAATTTGCAACCGGCCAGCACCCGGAGCGAGTCCGGGTTGAGGTACGCCTTGAAATCGGTCGGATCCGAGGGGTCGTCCGGATTCGGTTTCGTAAACAGCCGGTCGTACTCCCGCACTTCGGCGTCAAGGGCGTGTTCGGCGGAAACCCAATGTATCGTCCCCTGCACTTTCCGACCGTCGGGCGAAGAACCGCCCCGGGTCGCAGGATCGTAAGTGCAACGGACCTCGATCACGTTGCCGTCGGCGTCCTTCTTAAAATCGGTGCAGGTGATGTAGTAAGCGTAACGCAGCCGAACCTCTTTTCCGGGGGCCAGCCGGAAATACTTTTTGGGAGCGTCTTCGCGAAAATCGTCCTGTTCGATGTACAAGGTTTTCGAGAACGGCACCAACCGGGTCCCGTCGGCTTCGTTTTCCGGGTTGTTGATTGCTTCGAGTTCTTCGGTTTGCCCTTCCGGGTAATTTTCGATCACGACCTTGAGGGGATGCAAGACGCCCATCCGTCGAAGAGCCTGTTTGTTCAAATCGTCCCGGATCGCGTTTTCGAGCATCAACAAGTCGATCGTGCTGTTGAACTTGGCAACGCCGATCGTCCGGCAAAATGCCCGGATCGATTCCGAAGTGTAACCGCGACGCCGCAAACCGGCGATCGTCGGCATGCGCGGGTCGTCCCAGCCGTTGACGAACCGGCCTTTGACCAGTTCGAGCAGCTTGCGCTTACTCATCACGGTGTAGGTGAGGCCGAGCCGGGCGAATTCGTACTGCCGCGGTCGGAAGATATCGTCCAATTGGTCGAGAAACCAATCGTAAAGCGGCCGATGATGTTCGAATTCGAGTGTGCAGATCGAATGCGTGATTTTCTCGATTGAATCTTCCAAACCGTGCGCCCAATCGTACATCGGGTAAACGCACCATTTGTCCCCGGTCCGATGATGCGCGGCCTTGACGATCCGGTACATGACCGGGTCGCGCATGTTGAAATTCGGCGAGCCCATATCGATCTTCGCCCGCAACGTCCGGGACCCTTCGGGAAATTCCCCTTGCCGCATCCGTTCGAAGAAGTCGAGGTTTTCCTCGACCGAGCGGTTGCGGTTCGGGCTCGGCGTTCCGGGGACGGTCGGGGTTCCCCGGGTTTCGCGGACCTGCTCGCCGCTCAGGTCGCAGACGTAGGCTTTTCCTTTTCGGATCAGTTCGAGAGCCCAATCGTACATTTGCCCGAAATAATCGGAAGCGAAGAAAATCCGGTTTTCGAGCGAATCGCCGGAGAGCCATTTCACGTCGTTGACGATCGAATCGACGTATTCCGTTTCTTCCGTGGACGGATTCGTGTCGTCGAACCGGAGACAGAACGTCCCGCCGTATTTTTTGGCGAGGCCGGAGTTGAGGCAGATCGACTTGGCGTGCCCGATGTGCAGGTACCCGTTCGGCTCGGGCGGGAACCGGGTCGCGACTCGGCCGCCGTGCTTGCCGTTGCGGATGTCTTCTTCGATGATCTGTTCGAGAAAGTTGAGGGAACGTTCTTTTTCCGCGGGTTCAGACATGAGAGTAGAGGATAGAGGAAAGAGAATAGAGGATAGAAGAAGAGAGAGGATTGCGACAAAAACGCTATCCTCTGTCCTCTATCATCTGTCCTCTCAATTACATTTTTGCGTAAATGAGCAGGGCGAGGCCGACGAAAAAGAGGAGGAACATGACGGCGAGCAGCTTGCCGGTCCCTTTCGGGGCGGTCCGGAACTCCCGCCAAATGAAAACGCCCCAAATCGCGGAGACCAATGTCGCCCCTTGCCCGAGGCCGTAGGCGACGGCCGGGGAAGCGACGTTCGAGGCGACGATGTTGCACGACATGCCGATCCCCCAAATGCAACCGCCGATGATTCCCCAAAGGTGATCTTTCGGCGTGCCCTTGAAATACTCAAGCGGCGAGACCGGGCTGCCGACGAACGGCTTTTTCATAACGATCGTGTTGACGAGGAAATTGCTCAGCAAAATGCCGAGGGCGAAGATCAGGTTCGCGGTGTAAGCGGTCAGCTTCCCGGCTTGCAAAACGCCGTCTTTCAACGTCGCGGCGGTTACGGTCGAGTTGATCGTTCCGTCGACGTTGGAAACAACTCCGGCGAGGGATTTCGCGACGAAATAGTAAAAGGTCGACATCAGCACACCGCAAACGACGGCGAGAATCAGTCCGCGAACCGCGACCGCGGACTTTTGCCCGGGGAGCTTGCGGTAGGCGATCGCGTTGATGATGATCGCGACCGTAATCATTCCGACGCCGGAAAAAACGAACATCGGGTTGCCGGAGCCGGCCGGGTTGTTGGCGTAGTTGAGCAAAACGCCGAGCACGAGGGCGAGGCCGATGCCGACGGGAAAGGCGACCGACATGCCGGCGATCGCGATTGCGGCGACGAGCAGGATGTTGGCGATGTTGAAAACGACACCGCCAAGAAAGGCCCAACCGAGCGAGGCGGGGGCGGCCTGCTGCAAATCGGCGAAAAACCCGCGACCTTCCGTTCCGGAATTCCCGGCCGTCAACGCGAAAATCAGCGACAGGAGGCAAACGCCGATCACGTAGTCCCAGTAAAACAGTTCGAATCGCCAGGTTTTTCCCGCCAATTTCTGGGTATTGGCCCAAGACCCCCAGCAAAGCATCGTGATGAGACAAAACGCAACAGCGACCGGATAATTTTCGAGAAGAAACATGATTTTGCGGCGCGAAAAAGGTGGGATGGGTCGGAAGAGATTGAACTTAAGCCCGTATTCTAAAGGAAAAACCGACGAATAACAACGGACGGGAGAAGGAAATTATTACGCGGAAGAGCCGAAACGAGCCGGGACCTGTGGTCCCGACCATCTCAATTTGAGTTGTTATCTTTTTTCGTGGGCGGTACAGTCGGGACCGCAGGTCCCGGCTCGTTTGTTATTTTTTTGCTGTTCGATTTTTGCCCTTAAAATCAGTAATATCCCTTTTTCCGGATTTTGCTTCAGTTTGGTCTCGGAAACGGCCGATGAGAGCAGAAAGGTGTGTGTTTTGTCCCCCAAGGGAATTTTTCCGGAAAAAACGAAATGTCCCATTCTCATCATCCTCCCGAAACGGCGGAGCAGGCTCGCATTGTCGCCTTGGAGCAAACGGTCGGGCGGCTTCAAGAGCAACTGGCCGAGGCTCAGAAACTGGCCGTTCTCGGGGAATTGGCCGGGACGACGACGCACGAATTCAATAATATCCTGACGACGGTCATCAATTATGCCCAGCTCGGGATGCGGCATAAGGACGAGGCGACCCGGGAAAAATCGTTTGAGAAGATTTTGACGGCGGCCCAACGGGCGGCCAAGATCACGCGGACGATTCTGGGGGCGGCGAAAAATCGGAAAAACGCGTTCGAACCGGTCCAGTTGACGACATTGGTCGAAGACGCCTTGCTGCTTCTCGAACGGGAAATGAACAAATACCGGATCGCGGTCGAAAAGTCGTTTTCTCCGGTTCCCGAGATTTTCGCCGAGGGGAACCAGATTCAACAGGTCCTGCTCAATCTTTTGATCAATGCCCGGCAGGCGATGCCGAACGGCGGAAAGCTGTCGATCAAAATCGCCCACGACGAAAAAAACGGGATGGTCGATCTCTTGGTCCGTGATTACGGCTGCGGAATTCCGGCGGAAAAGCTGCCGCACATTTTCGATTCGTATTACACGACCAAATCGGGCCCGGACGAGAGCGGCAAAGGGGGGACCGGTTTGGGACTTTCGATGTGCAAAAAGGTGCTCGAAGCCCACCAAGGCCGGATTCGGGTCGAAAGCGCTCCCGGAAAAGGGACTGCGTTTACACTGAAATTTCCGATCGCCCGTCCGGAGTCGGGAAATCCGATTCCTCCCTCCTTTCCAATACTTGCAACGCCAACCGATTCTGTGTATATTTAGCAACTTAATATAATTTCTTCGTTTTTCAAATTACGCTAAGTGTCCTAAAACCGGTTTTTAATTCGATTGAGACGTGTATCGCGCCTGTCGGTCGTTTGGCAATGGCGTTTTCGGCGTCGGTATGTTCAAAATTTTTTCGTCGGAATGATTCAATTTTGAATCGCGTGGGGAGATAGAATTTTCGATTATGTCAAAATTTCTTTGTATCGCCTCACTCGCTTTATCCGGCCTTTTGCTATTGGTCTTTCTGCTGGACCTGTCGATCGGCATTCCCTTCAATCGCGTCTCCTTTGTTATGGATATCGGCTTTGCCGTTGCCGCGGCGATCGTCGCGACTCTTAGTTTTTTGACCTTGAGGGAACTGCGCTAGCAAGGTTTCTCGTCCGATATCTCAAGAAACGCGAAATCATCAACAGATGAAAAAGATGTCCGCAGATGGTTTTACGAAACCTCTTTCTCCAGATCATCCGCGTTCATCTGTCCTATCTGTTGATAATCTTGTAAAATCAATGAAGACCATTTGAAATGGTGTGTTCTCGGTTTTACGGCGATTGTCGCAGGGGCGTGTCATGATAAAATTCGCGGTCATTTGTACGGTCTCTTTTCAATTCCTTTTCCTCGGGGGCGGCTTCGGTCTTTCCGCCGCCGGGGGGATCGGAGAAAAGCAAGGCTCCGAATCGTGCGCCGTCTGTCACGAAAACGAGTACCGGCTGTGGGGACCGTCGGACCATGCCCATGCCATGGACCATGCCTCGGAAGCGACGGTACTGGGCGATTTCGAAGACCGGACGTTTCTCTCGGTCGGTTTTGACGACATCCTTCGTTTGAGCGATGCGGAAGTCGCCTCGCTTTTCGAATCCGACCCGAGCGTTGCCGCGATTCGTGATTTCGCCCTCGCTTTGGCCGATGCGAAGCCCGGGGTCGGGGAAAAGCTGCTGCACAACGCTTCTCCCGAACAACGCGCGTCCTTGGACCGCGAAATCGCCCATCGTTCGAAGATCGGCTTTACACGACCGAGCGAAATCTCGACGGCTCAAAAACGGATCACCGACCAAATCCGCCAACTTGCCGACGAAGGGAAAATCGATCTCGGCTTAGCCCTTCGATTTCGAATGTTTCGCGAAGACGGCAATTTTTCCGTCGAGACGATCGGCCGGGACGCGAAGCAACAGGTTTTTCCCGTCAAGTACGTTCTCGGGATTAGGCCGTTGCAGCAGTATCTCGTCGAATTTCCGGACGGTCGGATTCAATGTCTCCCGGTCGCCTGGGATACGATCGAAAAGCGTTGGTACGACCTTTATCCGAAAGAGCGAATTTTGCCCGACGATCCGCTGCATTGGACCCGACCGCTGCAAAATTGGAACAACATGTGCGCAGCCTGTCATACGACCGACTTCCGAAAAAATTTCGACCTCAAAACGAACACCTTCCGCTCTTCCTGGTCCGAAATTCGGGTCGGTTGCCGCACTTGTCATTCGGAAGAGACCGCAGATCAGGGACTTGGGATCGACGAGCAGGAAAAAGAAAAACGTTGCGAGCTGGTCAATCCGAAGAAAGCGACGGCTCCGGTCGATTCGTGCAGCGTGTGTCATGCCCGAAGACGGGTGTTGAGCGATCAGACGACCTTGGCTCCGGGCGAGGTGTTTCTCGACCGCTTTATCCCGGAAACTCCGGAACGACATTACTATTACCCGGACGGGCAGATTCTCGAAGAGGACTTCGAATACGGTTCGTTCCTGCAAGCGCGGATGTATTACCAGGGGGTCAACTGCAACGATTGTCATGATCCTCATTCCCTCAAATTGAAATACGCGGGCAACCGGCTTTGTGCCCAATGTCATTCGCCTGCGATTTACGATACCGCCCAACACCATTTTCACAAAAACGGCGGTCTCAACTCGGGCGCGAATTGTATCGATTGTCATATGCCCGAGGCGATGTACATGATCACCGACCGGCGGCGGGACCATTCGATGCAGAAACCGCGGCCGGAATTGACGGTCGATCTGGGTGTGCCCAACGCCTGCAATTTGTGTCATTGCGATGCGCAAAAAGGGGAAGATGCCGCTTGGGCGAAAAATTGGACCGACACATGGTACGCCGCGAAACGCCAATCGGCTGTCGGGTACGGCCGGACGAAAGGGTATGGGTCGCATTTCGCCTACGCGATCGCCCAGGGTCGCAACGGCGACCCGAAAGGGATCGACCCGCTCATCGCCGTCGCCCGGGAAGAGGACGAACGGGAGATTCGGCCGATCACCCGGGCGAGTGCGATCGCTCTTTTGGGGCGGTACCAAGCGAAAGAGGCGCAAGACGCCTGCCGTTTTGCTTTGACCGATCCGCAAGGGCTCGTCCGCTTGGCGGCGGTCGGTGCCGCGGAATCCTGGCCGGCGGAAGAACGGTTGCGGCTGCTCGGGCCGCTGTTGAGCGATCCGCTTCGGGCGGTTCGGACAGAAACGGCCCGGGTTCTAACGCCGGTTCCGAAACGGGAATTTTCCGAAAAGGATTACACCGCTTGGAAAAGCAGCGCGCGGGAATATCTCGAAAGCCTCAAGGCGGTCGAAGATACGGCCGCCGCCCATTTGAATTTCGCGGTCTTCCGGTATTTTCAGGCGTTGGAGCGGCTCGGCGAAGAGCCGAAGGTTACGCTCGAATCGTTTCGGGCCGCGACGGAAACCGTTCTCAAGACGTATCAAACGTCGATCTTTTTGGACCCGTTGTTCATTCCCTCGCGGATCAACCTCGCGATGTTGTACAACGAACGGGGTGAGCGGGACAAGGCGGAGGCCGAATTCCGCAAGGTGTTGGCGATTGATCCGGAAATGGGCGAAGCCCATTATTCGCTCGGGCTGCTCTTGGCCGAAGAAAGCCGATTTCGGGAATCGCTCGAATCGTTTCGCAAGGCGGTCGCGTTGAACCCGAACCATGCACGGATGCGCTACAATCTCGGCCTTGTGCTGCTGAAACTCGGCCGGCCCGACGAAGCCGAAGCGGAGTTGCACGAAGCGCAGCGACTCGACCCCGATTCGCGCGATATTTCGCAGGTGTTGGACAGGATCCGTGCGAAAAAGTAGGGGAAAGCCAATCAAACTTTGAGTGTATCGAGGAAAGTTAACGAAAGCATCGTAATTCTTGCCAGCATGCCGTCATATGTCTCCGGCCTGTAAGGCCGGCGCGTAACAGCCCAGGGCAAAGCGAAGCGACGCCCTGGGTCGCGGACGCCCACACGCTCTCATCGGCCTGTAAGGCCGACGCAAAACAATCGCAAGCACACCGTAAGGAAAAGAGCCGATAAATCATGATTAAAAAAATATGTTATTACATAAACATGTGTTGGCGTGCACTGATAAACTCACCTTCTATCGAATTTCTCAGAAAAAAAGTGCGTATGAAATATTCATAACATGTTTGATTATCACGGTGATTATCGCGACCTTTCTTATGGTTCTATTTACAATGATGATGAATGACCCGAGTCGTGTGCATCATTTAGATTAAGGCAATGTTGCTCTCGTTGTCGCGAAAACATAACATTGCATTTGAGAACGACATTTATGGACGTGATTGCCGCTCCCGTGCGGCGGCCTTACAGGCCGCGGGTTCCCGAGCCGTTCCGTAACCCAGGGCGGCGCTTCGCTCTGCCCTGGGCTGTTACGCTCCGGCCTGACAGGCCGAAATCGAAGAACAGCAACGTCTGCACGGTCTTACAGATCGAAACCGGAGAACGGCAACGTCTGCGCGGCACTCTCGATAACCTCGCTCCGTTCAGTTCTTATCGTTTGCACGATAAGGCATGATGATCATCCTCCCTTTTCGAGCGAATTCCAAAGGTTGACGGTCGCATAAGCTCGCCAGGGTTTCCACGCTTCGGAACGGTTGAGAATTTCCCGGCCCGAGAATCCGTCGAGCGCCTTTTTGACGCCGTAATCGGTGTCCGGGAAAGCATCCGGCCAGCCAAGCCCCCGCATCGCGATATATTGGGCCGTCCAAGGGCCGATCCCGGGAATCGCAAGCAATTTCCGGATTTCCAATTCTGGATCGGCCTGCGGAGCAAGATCAATAACACCTTGCACCATCGCGGCCGACAATACGCCGATCGAACGGGATCGCGTTGCCGTGATTCCGAGCGGGCCAAGTTTGTCTTCCAACGGCTCGCCGAGCGAGACGACCTGCCGTGCCGTCGGAAACGTCGTTGTCAATTCCTCGAACGGCGTTTCAATTCGTTCGCCGAACGATCCGGCAAACCGCCCGGCCAGCGTTTTCGCCGCCTTGACCGTGATTTGTTGACCGAGAATGGCCCGGACCGACATTTCAAACGGATCGAAGCATCCCGGCAAGCGTGTTCCCGAAACATAGAGTCCCGGTGCGATCCGGTTCATGTCTTCGAGGACTTTGCCGATCTCGAAAGGTTCGCAGTTCAAATCGAAAAGTTGCCGTACCCTCGAAAGTGTTTTCGGCAACACACCCAACAGCGAATCCGAGAGTGTGGCGGCGAGCTGATTTTTTTGCGGCAAATTTTCAACGACCAACCAACCGCGAATGGTTTGCTCGCCTTGTCGTTGCGTCACCGTTCGTCGGTACGAACCATCTTTGACGCTTTCAACGCCCGGAATGGCCCGGCCGCCGAGGAATCCGAGCAACGTATCCCATCGGTACGGCGGTCGGTAACCGAGCCGGATCGTGATGCCGTCATGCTCCGTTGAGCCGGTCGTCGCCCTGTTCTTTCGCAGGTCCGTCGGCGTGAGTTTGTAGCGGTCCTTGAAAAGATCGTTGAAGCGGCGAACGCTCCCGAATCCGGAGGACAAGGCGACTTGCGTCACGGAAAGCGACGTGTCGGCCAGGAGGTTTTTGGCCAGCAGCAGCCGAGAGGTCTGCAAATACTGGACGGGGGAGACGCCGAATTCCGCCGCGAAAATTCTCCGCAAATGCCGGTCGGTCATGCCGAGCGTTCGGGCCAGTTCGGAAAGGTCGCTTTCGAGGAGCCGGTTCTCTTCGATGATCGAGGCGGCCCGGCGGGCCTGTCGCGATGCGGCGTCGATGCTTGAACGACCCGGTGCCAATTCGGGACGGCATTTCAAGCAAGGGCGGTATCCGGCGTTCTCGGCCGCCGCGGCGCTCGGATAGAACGTGCAATTTTTCTCTTGGGGCGTTTTGACCCGGCACACCGGACGGCAATAGATTCCCGTGCTGGTGATGCCGACGAAAAACCGGCCGTCGAACCGGCTGTCGTGCGCTTGGAGAGCGGCGTAAAGGGCTTTTGTATCCATTCTCTCGCCTCAGGGGGCCGTGCTTTTTCGGGGAACAAACAAACGAGACGTATCGACGCCCTCCCATTCAAGCAGCCGGACTTTTTTGTCGATGCCGCCGGAATAACCGGTCAAGCTGCCGTCGGCACCGACGACGCGATGGCACGGAATGATAATGGAAATCGGGTTATGCCCCACGGCGCCGCCGACCGCCTGACTCGACATGGTCGCTTTCTTCATTTGGCGGGCCGTTTTTTTCGCGATTTGGCCGTAGGTGAGGACCTCGCCGTAAGGAATCTCGCACAACAATCCCCAGACCGCTTGACGAAACTCCCCGCCGCGCGGGGCGAGCGGCAATTCGGAAGGGGACGGTTTTTTGCCTTGGAAATATTTGTCGAGCCAACGCCGCGTTTTGTTGAAGAGCGGCAGGTTCGGCTTTTCGAGCATTGCCTCCGAAACGGTATCGCCGAAGTATTTTTGGCCCTCCATCCATAAGCCGAGCAGGTTTTCGTCGTCGGCCGCCAAGGTGAGCAAGCCGACAGGCGAAGGGTAAGTTGTCGAATACATGTGTTCTTCTTGATTTGATGCGGGTTTGGGTTTCGGTTTTGGTAACCGTTCACGGTTTTCCGTTGGAGCGCGGGCGTCCCGCCCGCGCTCCAGGATTTTGCGTGAACGCTTACTTATTAAGAATACCGCTTTTTCTCAAGAAGTCTGGCTGTTTTCGGACATCGAATTTGTTTTCTCGATTTGGGCATCGGCGTCTGCGCCGCTCGGCTAAACGGTCCCATTCGCAAAATGGGTTTTTGTGATGTACTACTCCAATGTCGTCATCAATTCCGGTTTGTCCGAACGGAGTTGCATCTTTCCCCAGGCGGCCCAGTCGGCGTTCGAATCATCGGCGGGACCGACATCGGCAATCAGACGCAGCCGGATTGTTTTTCCGGCCCAAGGGGTCAGATCGGCCCGGATTTCCTGCCAATCGTTTTTCGTGCACCAAAGTTCCGCGGCCTTCGTTTCGTCGTTACCTTCGACGATGAGCACTTTGTACAAAATGCCATCGCTTTTGGCACCGCCGTTGCGGATACCGACCTCGGCGGAAAAAACGACGTCCTTCTCGTTCGGAACCACGATCGGTTCACTCAGCAAAAAGGTGTAGCCGGTCCCTCCGATGTACGGCGGGTGTACCGACCAGCCGGGCTGCTTGCGGTTGCCGCAAAACGGCTCATCGGGATACGCTTCGGCGCCGTTTTTCTCGTCCAACGGTTCCGGCGTGCCGCCTCGAAAGCAAAAGCCGTTCTCGAAACGGTTCGGGATCGGATCGAAAACTCGGATTTTTTCTTCCGTTTTGAGTTGAAAGAAAAGTTCCTGCGTCGTTTCGTTTCCGTCCAATCGGGCGACGATCTTCAAACAAATCGGTTCGGTTTGAGGCTGTTCGTGCGGGATTGTTTTTGCTCCGGTCGATGAACGTCCGTTCGGGGATTCAGTTCTCACGGAACTTTCAATGACCCGATCACCTTGATAAACGGAAGTGAAAAGCGTTGTTTCTTCCTGACGGTTGCATCGTAAGGAATAAGAAAGAGACTTTGACACATCGTGCCAGTCAACCCGAACGTCGCACAGGTTTTTGATTTCGAAATCAATCGGTCCGGCTTCGGTTTCGACCCAATACACGGTGTTGACCTTCGCGTCCTCGGGAATCGGCAGCCGCGTCTCCTTTTCGCCGATGATGACCGGGACGGCCTCGCCCGGAACGGCGATCGTTCGATCCGATCGCGGCAGGACGGCGGCGGTTTCCTGGCTTTGCGGCTTCGGGGTCAACAAATAGCTGACGGCGTCTTTGAGCGGTTCGATATGCACGAACCCCCGGGAATAGCGGGTCCTCGCCGGGCCGATTTCTCGGCCATCGAAATCGAGACCGACCGCCGTCGCATCCCGATCCTCTTCGAGCCGGACGGCGAAGTTCGTCGATCCGCGATCCCCTTGAATTCCGGGAATCACTTCCCAGGGGCTGTCGGCATTTTTAAGAACGATCAACTGACCGTCGCAAAGCAGACGGTCGAACCGGATCAGCTTGCCCCGGGCGTCGGCGAAAAGGTAACGCGGGGAATCAACGTAATCGGAGCGATGCGGCTCGGGGGTGAGGCGGTCGATTACGAGGCTTTGAGCTGTGATTTCCTTTTTCGGGTCGAGCACGTACCAGCCGTTCGGCGGAAGCGATTGTTTAATTTCCGGGCAAGACCAGGACGCTTTCGCGTTGCCGTTGACGAAAATCGTGAGGCCGTCCTCGTATTCGACACGGATCCGGTTTTCCCGGAACGCCTCGTTCGCGATCGCGAGCGAACTCGGAAAGAGGTTGCCTTTTGCATCGGCGTATTGAATGTCGCGAACCGATTGCGAAGCGTACCGCTGGTGCAATTGTTGCAGAACGAAGTAGGAACGGAATGCCCCGGGGAGACCGAATTCGAGCGCGAAAAACCCCGTGTGCCCGAACGCGAGGGTTGCCGCGAGAAACCGATCGAGCACGGCGTCCCGTTCGAGCGGCGTTTGGGTTTTCGGGACCTGTTTGTAAAACATTTCCGGGTTGCCCATCCCGAAATTGCAGCATCGGGGATGTATCTTGAGCAGATCGAAATCGACCAACCAGGGGTTTTCCGGAAAGCGGTACGATTGATCCTGTGCATAATTGCCGTCGACGATGCCGCAGTAATACCAATGGTTGTTCCCTTCGCTGTAAACGGGGCCGCCCCAGATTTTGCGCTGGTGCAGCAAAATTTCGCCGTAAGAATAAAACGTCGCCCCGAACGTTCCCGCCCCGGGAACCCGGGCGTCGTAATCGACATACGACCAGGGGAAGACGGCCGTATGCACGTCGCAATAGGCCGTGTTGAAGCCGAATTTCTTTTGAATGATTTCGGTGATTTTCGGTTCGACCTGAACGACGATCGCCGGTTTCGCGTTATAGCACCTCGCCCAGGCGTTTCGCCAATTGCCGTCGGCTTTGCGCGTCAACCAATCTTCGTTCCAGTATTCGTTCGTCGGCGAATAATCGGTATAGTTGTTGTAAGGGCCGTAATAGTACCCGAGTTCGTGCATCTTGCAGGTGTACTCGCGTTGCCCTTCGTCCCCCCCTTTGCCCGGAGCGGCCCGGGTCCGGAAGGTAAAACTCTCCCCGCCGTCCCGCCAAAGGGTTTCGTGATCGGTGATCAGCATTTTTTCCAAACCGTAGCGGCGGACTTTTTTCCAAAAATTGTAGTCGCTTTCGTGATTCGACGCCGGAAAGGCGAACCAAACCCGTTCGCCTGTTACCGATTTCCAAGGGGATTCCTCGTTCGGGATGTTTGGCAGCACTTCCTCGAATTTCGGCGCAACGGTCAGAAAGATCCGCTCGAAACAATCGTTGTACGTGCCGTCGGTTTTCGGCAGGTATCGGCTGCCGCCGTTCGTCGCGACCTGCTCCCCTTCGATCTTGCTTGTAAAAAAGAGTTCCGAAGCGTTCGAACGGGTGTGATCGACCAACTGCAAAAAGAAGAGCGGCTCCTCGGCCGGTCCCATCACCAAAGTGGAAGGACGATTGGCGTGATGTCCGGTCAAATACGGGATCGGAAAAATCCGAGGGTTCGGTGCCCCTTCGACATGCCCGAGCGAGACGTTCCGGACAGCCCCGCCGCGACATGCGATGTCGATCAGGAGCGATTTTTGCAGCGGACGAAAACGGAACAGGTATTCGAATTTTCCCTTTTCCCATTTCGCGAGAACCGTATCCTCTTCTTGTCGGAGTTCCAAAAGTCGAGCCGCCGTTTCGGAATCGTCGTCGTTTTCGAACAGCAGTTCCCCGTCGACGTTGGGCCGGAAGGTTGTCGTTTTCCCGTTCGGATCGGTCCAGCCGACCGTGAGATCGCCGAGCGTCCCGGTTCGCGGAGCGTAGGTCCAAACCAGTGTCCCGTCGTTCCCGACATATTTGAGAAGGGCGGTTGAACCGGCAGATGCCGACGGGCTTGCGGATTTTTCCGTCTCTTGTCGGAGGATTTCGATTTCGTTGCGAAACGATTGCGAGAGGTTCGTCGGCAGGATCGTCTCCTCACGATTCGGGAACGGCAACCGGTCCGGGCCGATGTTGTTCCCGAGCGTTTGCCCTTCGGGAAGCTCGATACCGCGTCGCGGCCGGGGTTCGTATTCGAGCGGTTTCAGTTCCTCTTTGAAGAAGCTGAGATTATCGAAGTACAGCTCGCGAAATTCCTGGTTGGAGCCGCGGACGACCTCGAACCCTTCGAACCGGGGCGAATCGCCGAGCGCGGCGAGCTGTTCGGGCGAAAATTTGTGGTGCATCAACCACCATTCTTTCCAATTGACCGCTCCGAGCGGAAAACGCTGCCGCGAGCCGGCGGAATCGAGCAAGACGATGTTGATGCCGGTTTTCGGCGTGCTCGGGTCGGGCATCCATTCCCAGTTGTTGCCGCAGATCCAAAAGTTGACGCAATCGAACGGGCGGGGAATCGCGATCGGCTCCGGCGCCCGAACGAAGACGGATTCTTTCGCGAGCTTGTCCGCGAAATTGGGGTCGCTTTCGAGGTAACCCGCTTTGTAGGAAAGATGTCCGACGTAATCGCCCCAAAGCTGCTGTTCCCGTGATCGGGCGAACGTCGCGTCCGAAAAGGCGGTTTCAACGGTCCAACCGTCGAGGTTCTCGAAATCGACGAGCGGGACATGATCGTCGCTCGTCCGGTCGGCCCAAACCATTTCGTAAGGCCGCTCCCCGATTTTCCCGGTTTCGGCGGCCGCAAGAAAACCAAAACCCGAAAGCGACAAACAGGCGAGACAAATTTGGAAGAATGTTTTCATTTTCGGGGCGTTACTGATTTCCAGAAAAGTTTGAGCCTTGCTTTGACAGTGATCCCGTCATCCCCGCGAAGGCGGGGATCCATAAGGAACGGTTTCACTATAGATTCCCGCCTGCGCGGGAATGACGGTGAGTGAGATCAAAAACTTTGCGTTGTACGACATCGGTCCTGTCGAATCACTCGACTTCGAGTTTCAAATCGATTCTTTCCAACAGCCGGGAGTCGAGGGAAAACAGGTATTCGGAATTGGCCGAGAACAGGAAGACCCTCGGGATTTGGTTGACATCATGGTACCGAATCAAGCGGATCAATTCCCGGACCGCGTTTTGGTCGTATTGGTCGACATCCTCGAAAATCAAAATGGGGACGGCATCCGTTCGCGGTTCGTCTCGCAAAAACCGCGTCAAATTTCGCCAAAGCATTTCCCGGGTCGGTTTTTCCTCGGACGGGGGTTCCGGATCGCCGCTCAACTGTTGCCAAAGTCGGGGGAGGATCGACTCTTCGGCGGCGGCGTTGAGCAACACCGTCGGCTGTCGGCGACGTCGCATCCGTTCTTCGAGCGATTGCAGGAGCGTCGTTTTCCCGCTTCGCGGCGGGCCGAGGATAAGGCCGAGCCGTTTGTTGTTTTCGAGAAGGAACAAGACCCGGGCAAAAAACTCTTCGAAGAGTTCCGAGGTCTCTTTGGTTTTGAGCATCATGCACTCCGTTAGGCTCGAACATCGAAATCACGTTTGGTCAACGGGACGGACTTCGGTTCATTCTATCGTTTCTTTCGAACGAAAAAAAGCGAGACCGTTTTTTGTTCGGATCGCAATTTTCCCGGAAGAGTGGCCAAAAATTCTATTGAACGAAAAACAATCCCGTGTATCTTATGCCGCAGTCGTTGGGAGAAAGAGAACAATTCGGGAAAGAAAATACTTGTTCGCGTTTCGTTTTATTGACAAGAGGTGTCTTCGTGCATGGGAATCAAAAGATTCTGGAGGTGATCCGGCTTCTCGAAGCCCGGAACCTGAGCATGAGACAAATCGCGAAGCAAACGGGGATCAGTCGCGGTTCGGTCGCGACGATTTATAAGGGAATCGAGCGGGAAAAAATTCGCATCGCCCAACAATTCGACGTCGTTCCGACGGGGCCGGTTCAACGTTGTCCGGATTGCGGGGCGAAAACGCGGCTCCCTTGCCTGAGCTGCGAGATTCGCAAGCTGCTCGGCGAGCAGTACCTCCGGGTCGATTGGGGATTTTCGACGCCGCAAACCTTGCCCTTGAAAATCGAATTGCGGGAACATCACCGCAAACGATACCTCGAAGTTCGGAAATGGCGAGAGCAACAAAAGAACCCGAACTTTACGATCATCCCCGAAGAATGGCCTTGGCGCAACAAAGCGGAGAATGGGCCGGACGAGCAGTGTATTTCGAGTGATTCGATCTTCAAGTACGGACAATACGAAGGTGGTGCCTTCAACACCGATTCCTATGATGATTCGCAAAACCCTATCGGATGCCAAGACCCGGGAAGCGATTTCGCAACCATTTGTCGCGAAAACGGTTCTCCGAGAATTGCGGGAATGTCGGGACGAAATCCTTGAAAGCGACCTTTTGCTGTTTCGACGCAAAGGGCTTATTTCAATCGCGGGTCGGGGAAACCATTCTCATGCGGCGAAGGCTGCCTGGTGGGACGGGGATTTGTTTTGCCTTGAAGTTCGCGAATTTTACGGCGGACGGGCCGTGAGGTTGGAAAGCCAGGTTCGAAAATATCCAGGCCGAATCGATGTGTTCCGAACCAATCCGGAGAATCGTTGGACGCAA
This sequence comes from Thermoguttaceae bacterium, assembly GCA_031549145.1. Lineage (GTDB taxonomy): Bacteria > Planctomycetota > Planctomycetia > Pirellulales > Thermoguttaceae > JAVBSX01. The sequence goes on from JAVBQI010000095.1 coordinate 17,326, forward strand.
TACCGGCGGGAGAAAGCCGTTGAAATCATGCGACATTTCGCAGGTTGTGATTACGGATATTTCAACGTGCTGCTCGCCGCCTTGACGCACCTTCCGGTTCTCCGGTTGTTTTTAACGCCGGACACGAAAGATGCGAGGACGCTCAACCGGACCCGGCCGCCCTTTTGCAGCGAAGCCTGCGCTTTGGCCGATCGGATCGGCGGCGGGGTCGACCCGGTCCCACATTTGGCCGACCGTTTTACGGAACCGGCCGATCTCGCCCGCAGCGTGTTTTATCAGTATTTGTTTACGTTGGAATGATTACCGGCACCCGCGGTGCTCGGTTAGCGACTTACTGAGTTCCAGATAAAAAATGACCTTTTGGCAACCGTCGCGAGAAGGTCGCGTTTTCCGAATTCGCCCTGAAAGGGCATCGCGTAACAGCCCAGGGCAAAGCGAAGCGACGCCCTGGGATACGGAACGCACACATCAATTTCGCCCTGTAAGGGCAGTGCAAACCCGTTATTCCCTTGCCCTTTCAGGGCGGCTGATTGTTGAGGGGCCTCATCACCCAGGGCGGCGCTTCGCTCTGCCCTGGGCTGTTATGCACCGGTCTTACAGGCCGAAGATCGCAATTCAACGTCTAACTTTTTTGCGAGACTCTCAAAAAGAGTTCAAATTTTTTCTGGATATCAGTAGCAGCTAGAAGATGGTTTTCTAAGCCGCTCAACGAATTTGGCAAATCAACCTATTCGAGAAATGAAAATACGTGATCGCATTAAGGAGTTGCGTCGGGTTCCCGCGAACCAGTTGGTTCCGAATCCGAAAAATTGGCGGAAGCACCCGACTCGGCAGAAGAACGTTTTGCAGGGAGTGCTTGCCGAGATCGGGTACGCCGATGCCCTTTTGGTCCGGGAGCTGGCCGACGGTCGATTTCAACTGATCGACGGGCATTTGCGGGCCGAAACGACGCCGCACCAGGACGTGCCGGTATTGATTCTCGATCTCGACGAAGAGGAAGCGAACAAGTTGCTGACGGTTTTCGACCCGATCGCCGGGCTTGCTGAAAAAGATGACGATCTGCTCGAAGAGCTGGTCCGTTCGGTCGAAACCTCCGACGCGGCAATCCGAACTTTTCTCGGAGAGTTGATCGCTTCGGACGAAACGGAAACGAGCGAGGCGGACGGTTCGAATCGCGAAGTCCTCGTGCCGGAACTGTACCAGGTTCTCGTCGAATGCGAAAACGAAGAACAACAACGGGAACTGTACGAAGAGCTGATCGAACGAGAGTTGAATGCGCGGTTGCAGTGCATGTGATTGAATTGAAAATTGAAAATGAACTTCGCGACCGTAGGTCGCGGCTCCCTGTCCTCTTTCCTCTAACAAAAATGCTTCAGATTCAAGTCGAATGTCCGGTGCATCGTTCGTTTCGGGTTGCGCAGCTCGCCGGGATGTTCGATTTGCCGCTCGGCGAAAAATCGAGGCAGGTGTTTCGCGTTGAGCGGCCGCCGCTGGAAGACGATTGGAAAATCGGGCTGATCCTCGGGCCGTCCGGGAGCGGAAAAAGCACGGTCGCGCGGCATTTGTTCGGGGAGAACCTGTATCGCGGCGGCGATTGGCCGGTCGATCGGGCCGTCGTCGATTGCTTCGAGGAACGACCGATCAAGGAGATCACGCGATACTTGACCGCCGTCGGCTTCAGCTCGCCGCCGAGTTGGCTCAAGCCGTATACGGTTTTGAGCAACGGCGAAAAATTCCGCTGCGATTTGGCGAAATCGCTTTTGAGTGGGAAGCAGGAAGTGGAAAGTGAGAAGCATTCGATTGAACCCCCACTTCCCACTTTTCCCCTCACCGTTTTCGACGAATACACGAGCGTGGTCGACCGAAACGTCGCGAAAATCGCTTCGGCGGCGATCGCGAAAGGGATCAAATCGGGGCGAATGCCGGGCCGTTTCGTCGCGGTGAGCTGTCATTACGATATCGCGGAATGGTTGGAGCCCGATTGGGTTCTGGATATGGCGAACGGGGCCGTATCAAGGAGGTCCCTTCGGCGACCGCCGATCGAACTTCGCATCGTTCGGAGCGACGCTCGGGCTTGGCCGCTCTTTGCGCGACATCATTATTTGAGGGGGGACCTCCCCAAGTCGGTTCGTTGCTTTTTAGCGGTTTGGAACGACGAACCGGTCGCGTTTTGCGCGGTGATGAGTTTGATGGGGTTCGTCGGCCGCCGACGGGTTTGCCGGATCGTAACGTTGCCCGATTACCAGGGAATCGGGATCGGCTCCGCCTTTTTGGAAGCGGTCGGGGAGATACACCGGGAACAACATTTGCGGCTCAACATCACGACCTCGCACCCTTCGATGATCGGGCATTGCGGGCATTCGAAAAAATGGAAGACGGTCAATGTGATGAAAAACGGCGGCAGCACGCAAACACTCAACGGCAGGAAATGCCGGGGGTCGGCGGGCCGCTGCGTCGTGTCGTTTGAGTACGTGGGAGAGTCGGGAGTACAAAAATGAATCGGAGCCGCGACCGTGAGGGAGCGGTTTTTGGCGGGGAACCGCTTCCTTACGGGCGCGGCTCTGAACGAGAGCCGCAAAAAATCCTGGAATTCCAAAAGAAAAATCGACTGTCGAAAAAAACGGAGAGAGCAAGAACAATGCCAAGGAAGCGAAAATTACTGGACGAGGCGAAACGCAAGGAGATTCTCGCGATCGTCAGTTTGGGTTGCTCCCGGGAAACGGCGGCGCGATACGTCGGTTGCTCTTCGCAGACGATCCGCAACGAAATGAAGCAGGACGAAAAGTTCGCGGAAGAAATTCGAATCGCCGAAGAGCGGTCGGAAATTTTTTTCCTCGAAAAAATTCGCAAGGCCGCGAACAAGGAGCAGTATTGGCGGGCGGCGGCCTGGGCATTGGAGCGTCGCTGCCCGAACCGGTACGCGAGTCGCGGGGCCAAGTCGCTTTCCGAAGAACAAGTGTTGCAATTGGTTTCCGATTTGACCGAGATCGTCGTGCCCGAAGTGCAAAGCGCCGCCGAACGACGCCGGATCCTGCAAAAAGTCAAGAAGCTGATTCGAACCCTGGACCTTTCGGAAACGAGCGCGATTTTGGAATCAACCGGAAGCGTAACACAGACCGACGAAGCGGCCGAAAATGATTGACGATCCCCATTTGACGGACCGGCAAAAGAACATGATCCTCCGCTGTTTTTTCGGAAAGGTTTTTGAAAAGCATCAGCGGCTGCAACGGGACCGGCTCGGAGCGAACATCGAAGGACTTTGGGAATGGTCAACCCATCACCTTTGCGATTATTTTCAAAAGCAGCCCTCGGCGATGCACCTTTGGTTGTGCGAAGCGTTGGATCGAAAATCGCCGGAACACGGATTGAAACTGAACCTGCTTGCTCCGCGAGGGGCGGCGAAATCGACGATCGGGACGTTGGCGTACCCGCTGCGGGAAGCACTCGAACGTCGGGAACCTTACATTTGGATCGTTTCGGACACCATGTCGCAAGCCCACGCCCATTTGGAGAACATCAAAAGCGAACTGACGGCCAACCGCCGGCTGCTCGAACGATACCCCGAAGCGTGCGGGAAGGGACCGATTTGGAAAGGCGGCTCGATCGTCCTCCGCAACGGGATCATGATCGAAGCGTTCGGGACGGGACAGCGACTGCGAGGCCGACGGCGGCGGGAGCATCGGCCGTCGCTGATCGTTTGCGACGACATACAGAGCGACAACCACATCCTTTCGGCGGCGGCGCGGGACAAATCGCGGTCCTGGTTTCAAGGAACGTTGTTGAAGGCGGGAAACAAACGGACGACGGTGCTCAACCTCGCGACCGCCTTGCACAACGAAGCGATCGCCCTTGAGTTGTTCGGACGGCCCGGTTGGGTCTCGAAACGGTTTCAAGCGATCGAGCATTGGCCGCTCAACATGTCGCTCTGGGAAGAGTGGGAATCGATTTATTCGAATCTCGAAAATCCCGAAGCCCGGGCAACGGCACGCGAGTTTTACGAAAGCAACCGCGAAAAAATGGACGAGGGAGCCGTCGTCCTTTGGCCGGACCAGGAAGACCTGTACACGCTGATGCAAATGCGGACCGAGAGCGGCCGGACGGCGTTCGAGCGGGAAAAGCAGAATTCGCCGGTCAACCCGGACTTTTGCGAATGGCCGGAATCATATTTCGAGGAAACGATCTGGTTCGAGGAATTTCCCAAACGGCGAGTTTGCTGTGTGATGAGCCTCGACCCGAGCAAAGGGAGCGATTCCGTGCAAGGGGATTACTCTGCGTTCGTGATCGTCGTTTTGGGGGAGGACGGGCTGCTGTACGTCGAGGCTGATCTCGCCCGGCGTTCGGTTCCCGAGATACTGTCCCAAGGAGTCGAGCTTTACAAAAAGTTCGAGCCGGACGTTTTCGCGATCGAGTCGAACCAGTTTCAGGATTTGCTGCAATCGGATTTCGCGTTGGAATTCGCGGCTCAGGGGATGCCGCAAGTGTATCCCTACCCGCTTGAGAATCGGACGAACAAATTGGTCCGCATCCGGCGGCTCGGGCCGCTGCTTTCGAGCAAGAAATTGAAATTCCGGCACAATTCCCACTCGACGAAACTGCTGATCGAACAACTCAAGATGTTCCCGGTCGGCGATCACGACGACGGCCCCGACGCCTTGGAAATGGCCGTCCGGGTTCTGGGAGAGTATACCCGGGAAATCCCCCGGCCCGATGGGCTCGGCAACCGGTTGAGGATAGCGACTTAGCGGATGATACGAGCCGGGACCTGTGGTCCCGACTGCATTGCATACGAAAAAATAACAACTCAAAGGGCGACCAGTCGGGGGCACAGCCCCCGGCTCGTTAATCCGCTCAATACGAAAGGAATTTTGAATATGAACGAACACGACACTTCGGAATGGGAATCGCGGCTGCTCGGGCGGGCGGCGAGGCTCGAACAATCGCTTTTGGAATCCTTTCTCGTCGATGAGGAACGGTATGTCGATCCGACGGAACCGTACTGGGACGCCGGGGGCGGCTTTTGGCCGGCGGCGGGAACGAACGCGGGGCTCAGCGGAGCGGCGGTCCCGGCCTATAACGAACAGTTTTTGGCCGGGCTGCGGAATCAGTGCCGCAATTTGGCGTTGAGCAATGAGTTCGCGATCAACGCTCTCGAAAACCGGATCAATTATATGATCGGGCTCGGGCACCAATATCATGCGATTGCTCAAGACGAAGACGATATGCAACTGGCCGAATCGGTTCGGGAGTCGATCGAAGAGTTCGTCGAAGTCAATCATTGGCACAAACGGCACAAAGAGATCGTAAGGCGTTGCGACCGCGACGGCGAGGCCTTCCTGCGGCTTTTCCCCGATCCGCAAGGACCGCTCCGGATCCGGTTCGTCGAACCGGATCAAATCGCGACCCCGCAAAGTCTCGCGGCGAGCCCGGAGCATTCGTTCGGCATACACACCGATCCGAACGACGTCGAAAATGTGCTCGGTTATTGGATCGACGGGCAATACGTCGAAGGTTCCGAAATTCAACACCGCAAAGGGAATGTCGATTCGAATGTCAAACGGGGCATGCCACTCTTTTACCCTGTTCGTAAAAACCTTCGCCGGGTCGAAAAACTGCTGCGGAACATGAGCGCAGTCGCGGAAATTCAATCGGCGATCGCCCTGATCCGCAAACATGTCGGGGTCGGCGGCGAAGCGATTCGCAAGTTCGTGCAAAATCAGGCCGAAGGAACGACGGGCGGGCCGGGAGCAGGCCGGACGGTGCAACGATTCGTTCCGGGCACGATTCTCGATGCTTACGGAGGGGTCGATTACCAATTCCCGATCGCGGCGATCGACGCGAGCCGGTACATCCAAATCCTGCAGGCGGAACTGCGGGCGATCGCCTCGCGGTTGGTGATCCCGGAGTTTATGTTGTCGAGCGACGCGTCCAATGCGAATTATTCCTCGACGATGGTCGCCGAAGGGCCGGCCGTTCGGATGTTCGAGCGGTTGCAATACGAGTTGATCGCGGATGATCTTCTGCTTTTGCGAAAAAACATCGAGCACACGATCTGGCGCGGCCGCCTGCCCGGGGATACGTTGAGCCGGATTCGGCTGCACGCGATCCCGCCGATGCTTGCCGTTCGGGACCGATTGAAGGAAGCACGGGCCGACGAAATCCTTCTCAAATGCGGTGTCCTTTCTCCGCAAACGATGTCGATGCGATACGGCCTCGACCCCGGGAAGGAATCCCAAATGCGCTGTCATTGCAAAGACGCGGAACCCGTTTAGCCGTCCCCCGTTTAGCCCGAGCACCGCAGGTACCGGACGCCCTTTCTGTAAACCGATTCTCACAAATCAACCAATCAAAAGCGCTTGCCCTGCGCGCACGCTTCAACAATCACGGAGTTCAAAACATGTCGGAAATCATTCGAGAATACGTCGGCTCTCCCAGGCAACATCTTCGGATCGACAACGCCCAAGGGGTTCTCTTCGGCGTCAAGATTCTGGGGCTGAAAAGCAAAAACAACCGGGAATACCCGATCGAAACCTTGAAAAAGGCGATGCCGCTTTACGAAAACGCCCGGGTCAACCTCGACCATCCGGAAGGAGACCCTCGCCGGCCGCGCAGTTACCAGGATCGGCTCGGAGTGATACGACAAGTTCGGATCGAAGAGAACGACGGACTGTTCGCCGACTTTCATTTCAATCCGAAGCATCCTCTCGCCGACCAGTTGCTTTGGGATGCCGAACACGCTCCGAGTAATGTCGGTTTTTCGCACAACGTCGAAGCCGTGCTCGTTCGCGAGCCGGACCGAACCGTCGTTCGGGAAATCGTCGCGGTCCGCAGCGTCGATCTCGTCGCCGACCCGGCGACGACCTCGGGCCTGTTCGAATCGGAGACCGCGAAAGAGAATCCCTCAATTACGAATGTTGAAACGACATCCGACGACGTTCCGTTTGCCGAACAAACGGAAGCGGCCCCGACCTCTCGCGAATCGACGACCGTTGCGGAAAGCGGGGAATCGCTCCGGCAAGAAAACGCCGCCCTTCGGGAACGAACCGAACTTTTGGAAAGCGATCTCGCGATGCAAGAGCGTCGCAGTCGGTCGCTCGTGCTGCTTTGCGAAACGTTGGCCGGAGAAATGAGGGACGACGTCAGTTTCGGTTCCTTTTTCCGGAAACCGTTTCTCGATCTGCTGCTCGGGTGCCCCGACGAACAGGCGGTCAAGGCGTTGCTCGAAGACCGACTCGCCCTGGTGCGGCAATTGCAAAACGAGCCGACCGCGGAATGCCGGCCGGTTTCGAAATCGCAACGGTTGTTCGAGAGCGTTTCGAACCGTTGCGAGGACACGGAATCATTCGTCCGTTCAATCACGGGAGCGGGGCGCTCGAAGTTTTAGCAACAAAATAATGCGCAAACGAGCCGCGTACTGCGTACGCGGAGTGAGCGGGCTGCCTCTTCCCCCCCGCGTACACAGTACGCGGCTCGTTGTTTTCGCTTTTTTGAATTATAGAAACCAAACGACTTCAAAATTTCCTTTTTCACTTTTTTCCCAAGGAGCAATATTATGGCAGATAAAATGAGATGGCGGTACGGCGAAACCAACCCGGTGATCGCCGTCGTTCCGAGCGAGGTGCTCGTCGAGATCGGCGACTCCGTCTATTACGAAAACGACGCCGTCAAACCGGCGGGCCAACAGGCGGTGCAATCTTCGACGGCCGTTTGTCAAAGCACGTTCGCCGGGAAATTCCTCGGCATCGCGATGCAGCACAGCCCGGTCGGAGAAACGACGCCGATTCGGGTCGCGACGACCGGAATCTTCGAACTCGATTGCAAGTCGAACACGTTCGTGATCGGTTCCCTGGTCGGGGTCGAGGACGGTAACGGGACGTTCGTCCCCGCGAACCAGAAGGTCGCGCTCGTAACGGCGGCAACCGGGGCGATCGGTCGGGTCGTTCGCCGCGAGCCGGTCTCGACCGAATCGGTCCTCGTCGGCATCAAATCGACGATCACCGAAGGCGGGATCAAATAGCGCGAATGTTGAGTCCAAAACAACATCATTTAGCCCGTACCCGGGCTCAATTGAAAACATCATTTTTGACAAATTTTTAAGAAGGAGAACACATTGAGTACGATCAAATACAAGGAACTGCGAAAGCGTTACGAACTGGACGGGGCGGAAAAAACCGTCCGGCACTTGAGCGAGGCGCTCGAAAAGAAGGAACTCCGGAGCGAGGATTTCAGCATCCGCGATCTCGCCGAAGGGCTCATCCCGGGCGGGCATCATTGGATCCGCGAGCTCGACCCGCGATCGGGCGGCGGCCCGCTCGTTCTCGAAGGGGACGGGATCGACGCTTCGGCATTCCTGAACGTGACCGGGCAGGTCATTTTCAGTAAGATTCTCGAATCCTACACGCAAGAATCGTTCCTGCTCTCGAAGGTGGTCGAAACGATCCCGACGCGAATGAACGGCGAGAAGCTGCCTGGGGCTTCCGGCATCTCGGACAAGTCGGCCGAAATCGCCGCCGGCATGCCGTACCCGAACGTCGGCTTCGGCGAGGATTACATCGAGACCCCGGCGACGACGAAGCGAGGGCTGATCGTCCCGGTTACGAAAGAGGCCGTCTTTTTCGACCGGACCAACCTCATCCTGAGCCGTGCCGCGGAAGTCGGCGAAGTGCTCGCCTTGAACAAGGAGAAGCGGATTCTCGATATGGTTCTCGGGATCGCGAACACGTTCAAATGGAACGGCAAGTCGTACAACACGTACGCCGAGACGGCCAACGACGTCGGGATCAACATGCTCAAGACGAACCCGCTCGCCGATTGGGCCAACATCGAGAAGGCGGAAAACCTCTTTACGAACATGGTCGATCCGGCGACGAAAGACCCGATCCTGATCGAGCCGAACACGGTGCTGGTGATGCCGCAAAAGCGCGGGACCGCCCATCGACTGTTCAACGCTTCGGAGGTCTCGTACCTCGCCTCGGATTCGGCGACGACGACGATGTCGGCGATCCCGAATCCGTTCAAGAATTACGGCGTGATTTCGAGCCGGCTCGCCTACCGACGGCTGCTCGATTCCGGCGTCGCGGCGACGGCCGCCGAAGGGTATTGGTACATCGGCGATTTCCGCAAGGCGTTCGCATATATGGAAAACTGGCCGATCACGATCACGCAGTCCCCGCTCGGGAGCGAAGCCGATTTCAACCAGGACATCCTGGTCCGCTTCAAGGCGAGCGAACGGGGTACCCCCGCGATCATCAACCCGCGCTTCGTCGTTAAGTGTACCGCTTAGCGAAATGACAAATACTAGCCCCAAGCGTGAGCGCGGGGTGATTGAACTCAATATGGATGTTGTTATCACCCCGCGCTCACGCTTGGGGCTAGTATTGGTTTTCTATCCTTCATTCTCCAATCTCATGCAAGAACAACTGAAAATCATACGCCGACAAACGCTCGAGCGGATCGAAGAGCTGACCGCTCAACCGAAACCGTCGTACACGATCGACGGGCAGTCCGTTTCCTGGACCGAATACTTGCGGCAACTGCAAGAGACCGTCCGCTGGTGCGAGACGACGATCGCCGCCCAGGAACCCTGCGAAATCGTTTCGCAGGGAAAAGTTTGAACGAGGCTTCCCTCTCCCATCCTCTGTTCCCTCAACATTTCTCATGCTCAAAGACGCTTCTCTCGATATTGCCGATTGCACGGAACCGGTCGTGTTTCAACGTTGTGGTTCCGAAGAACACTACGACATTGCCGCGGCCTTGAAACGGCATTCGAAACGGCAGGAACAACATCAAAATTTCCGGCTGATTCCACAGCAATGGTGTCACTGGTTTTTGCCGATCCGCGAACTGACTGCCGCTCCCCGGGCCGAGGACGAAATCCTCGACACGAAAGGCAACCGTTGGATCATCCGCTCCGTCGAGGAAACCAAAGCGACCGGCACTTGGAAGTGCATCGCCTACTATTACGACGTGCAATTCGGGCCGGAGGAAAGCGTCGACCTCCTCCGAAGGGAATCGGCGAAAACCCCGGCCGGCACCGAGGAAAGCCGCTGGGCGTTGTTGCAAAGCGGCATACCCGCGAAATTTTCCGGGCCGGTTTTGAAACGCGAGCCCTTCGCGATGGGCACCCAGGTCAGCAACCCCCAACCGATCGAAGAACGTTACATCCTGATTCGCAGCCCGCTCGCGTTGGAGCCCGACGATCGGTTTCGCGTTCCCGATGGTTCCTTATTCCAAATTCAAAAAATCGAATACCCGAGTTTACAAAACGGCTGGATCGAAATACTCGCGACGAACATCGTTTGATGAACGCGAGTTGAAAAAACCTGTCCTCTGTCCTCTATCCTCTGTCCTCTACTCATGCAACCTTGGATTGAACAATATATGATTCCGATTCAGGCCTGTGCCGAATCATGCGCACGGGCCGAAGCGTTCGGCACGGCGCAAGAGGCCTGGGAACATTGGCCGACCGAGCATCTCATCGACATCCTCAATCTCATCCGGATACATCCCGGCGGTCGTGCGCGACTCGCCGCGATCGCCGTGCGGCTCGTCCGCGAACAGCTCCCCGTTTTCGAGGCCGGGTTCCCCGGCGATTCGCGGGCTCGGGAGATTTTGGACGCGATCGAACGTGACCTCGAACCTGCCGACGACGACGATGCAAGCGAAGTCGATGCAAGTGACGACGAAACGGACCGGCAACAACGGGTCGCTTTCGCGACGCGGCTCGCCCAGGAATCTTCCGCCGACCGGGAAGGATCGGCCGCCGCCTGCCTCGGCTGGGCCGTCCGTGCCGCAACACTCGCTCGTGCCGCGACGACGACCAAAGCGGCATACGAGGCCCTGCTGGAAACGATGCAGCATTACGAAGCGATCCGACAGCTCGCCGCCTTGGAAACCGGCCTCGCCCCGCCGACCGCCGATCAAATCAAACAACGTTATCGCGAAGCGATTTTAACCGTCGTCCCGAACAACCCCTTTGAGACGAGGGAGGCAGGCTAATGGCAATTACATACGTTTATTATTGGATTAACACCAGATCAACCTGGAACGCCTCGGACTATGAGGGGGACAAGCAGACCGGGACGGATATTTATAAGGCTTGGTCGCTGACATCTGGCGGGTCCAGCTATAACGGCTATCCCGCAAGTTTGTCCAGTCAAGCGACCTTCGATCGCGGCAGCGGAACTTGCGATACCGTCGTCGCTCGCACGATTGGGGCCGTCAAACTCACCGGCTGGACCGGCGGGTTTATTTTTACTGGTGCATTGTCTTCGCCCGACTGGACGATCCAGTCCGACGCGAGTTACATCTCCGGGACCTATCGGGCCCTTTGTACCGACACATGCGTTCTCGGCGGGGCGGCGAGCAAACTGCCGAGTTGGCTCGATTTCGGGACCAACACGACGCTCAAGGTGCAAAAGAGCGGCGTCGGGCTCGGCGGGTCGCACGGCGGTGCGATGATCGTGGTCGATGCGACGGTCGAAACGTTGCACTTGACGGTCGATTTGACAGCCAAAAACATCCGGATCGGCTCGGTCGACGGGGCGGAATTTCCGGTCGAAAATGTTACGACCAACGACTTTGCGTTGACGCTGACCGAGCGGGTGCCGGAGATCGTTGTTCCGGATGCGCCAACCGGTGTAACGGCAACGGCGACGGGAGTGGACACGATTACGGTTAAATGGGATGTCGCACAAAATGCCTCAAGCTATTGGTTGTATTGTCGAGTGCAAGGTTCGACAGAATGGGTTTTACGCGGCGGAGGGACACCTCCCTACATGTATCTGGGCGGTCTTTTGCCGTCGACGACGTATGAGTTCTACGTCCTGGCTCTCAGTAAGAGTGGCGGTAGGGCGAATTCCGTCGTGGTGCAAGCGACGACGAAGACACCAGTAGTAGCTCCGGCGGTCCCGACCGAAGTTGTCGCGATTGGTGTCGCGACGCACGACATCGCGTGGGAGTGGGTGCTGCCTGATGATGCGACGGGAAGCATCGTGCAGTACCGAAAGCAAGGAGAGGACTGGTCGCCGGAGATCGCGAGTCCCGTGAACAATTACGCGACCATCGGATTGTTGCCGGGAATGACTTACGAGTTCCGTGTTCGCACTGTTCGGGGGAACGATTTATCGGATTGGTCCGGTATCGTGAGCGCGACGACGCTCGAAGCGGAGCCGTTGCCGCACGTCCTTTCCCTGGAAGAGCGGATTCAACGGTATTGGGAAGAGACGTTCCCGCTCGAATCGCGAATCTCCGTCAAGCGGCTCTCGACCGGGCCGACGACGCGAACAGAGCGGCCGTTTCTCAATTTGATCCGGGGCGAATCGAAGGCCGTCTTGCCGAGCAATTTTTACGATTCGCCGCATGAGATCGCGTTTCGTTTGGAATTGCATCACGATTCGTTCGAGACGGGAACCGATTTGGCCGAACTCGTTCGCACACAATTGGACCGAGCGCGGTTGAGCATCGAGGGCGAACCGGCGACGTTGCTGCTCCTGACGCAATCGAAATACCGTTGCGAATCGGAAAACCACTGGGTCTTCGTCCTCGAATTCCGGGCGCTGACATCCGGTTGTTGCTAACACGAAAACACATTTCTCTTGAAAACATCATGTCTTACCAGGAAATCGGCGGCTCACCGAAAGAGCAATACACATGGGAAACGTTCAAGGCCCAACGGGAATTTCTCGTTCCCTGGGAAGAACGTGAGGAGTTCGCCCGGACGGTGATCGGGACCGCCGCGGTTCCCGCCCAATCGAATGGCCTCGCTTATCCGGGCCGGGATAAGGCTGTCGCCGTCCGGCTGAAAATGGAACCGCTCGATCCGGCCGCGATCGGCCTCGGCCCGCTCGAAGATTTGCAAACGGAATTGCCGCATTACGAAGGGTCGTTTTTGAAGGCGACCGTCTATTACGAAACGGTCGAGGAAGACAGCCGGAGCGATTTGCCGGATGTGCCCACCGGAAGCTGGATCACGTACCGGATGTCGATTGGCTCGATCGAAGAGATATTGCGACTGTCCGATTGGAAATGGGGAGACGATCCGAATCTGCCCGTCGCCGCCGATTTGACAGGGATCAAACGGATTCCGATCACGGAACACATTCTCACTTGGAAGCAGGTCGTGTCTCCTCCCTGGTCCGCGATCTCACGGCTGCAGGGGAAGCTCAACGCGGCGACGTTTATCGGCTGCGAGCCGGGAACGCTGCTGTTCGACGGAGCCGAAGGGTACAAACTGTATTATCACGGAGATTCGGTCGACGACACGCCGTCCCCCTACACTTGGGAAATCCGATACGTTTTCCGCGAGAAGGCAATCAAGTCGGACGGCCGGGTGTTCGGTTGGAACCATTTTTTCCGCGAGCAGCCTGCCGGTTGGAGCCCGCTTCTCAAAGACGGTGAGCCGATGTACGACAGCGGAAACTTCAACGAACTGTTCGAACCCGAACCATAAAAAAGAACCGGGGACGAAGCACCGCGCAGTCCCCGGACGACGTTTTGAAATCGCGCAGTCTACCCCACCGGCTCATGCCCGCGGCTCCAGCCGTCAAGCCGTTCGCGGTAAAACCGTTCAAAGGTGCCGAGCTCGATCGCCTTTCTCGCCCGGGCGACGAGCCGCTGGTAATAGGTCAAATTGTGAATCGCCAAAAGCATGGGCCCGAGCATTTCTTTCGCGAGGAACAGGTGCCGCAAATAACCCCGGCTCCGCTTGCAGGCGGGGCAAGGGCAATCGTCCTCAAGCGGGCGGGGATCCCGTTCGTATTTCGCGTTGCGGATCCGGATCGGGCCGTGATCGCTGAAGCCCATTGCATTGCGGCCGTTGCGGGTCGGCATCACGCAATCGAACAGGTCGATCCCCCGCAAGATGCCGTTCAAAATGTCTTCCGGCTTGCCGACACCCATTAAATAACGCGGCTTCTCCATCGGCAGATGCGGGACCGTCGCCTCGATCATTTCGTACATCTGCTCCGGCGGTTCCCCGACGGAGAGTCCGCCGATCGCGTATCCGGGAAAATTGAGCGAGGTCAGTTCCTCGGCGCAGATGCGCCGCAAATCCGGCTCCAACCCGCCCTGCACGATCGCGAACAGCGCCTGCTTCGGGTTGCGGGCCGCGTCTTGACAACGCTTCGCCCAACGGATTGAACGGTACATCGCCTCTTCGATCCGACCGCGTTCGCAAGGGAGGCCGACGACGTGATCCAACACCATCGCGATGTCGCTGCCGAGTTTTTCCTGAATCGCGATCGACCGTTCCGGCGTCAGATCGACGATCCGACCGTCGATATGCGAGCGAAAGACCGCCCCGCGTTCGTCGATCTTGGCCATTTTCGCGAGCGAGAAAATCTGGAACCCGCCGCTGTCGGTCAGAATCGGCCCTGCCCAGCCGGAAAAGGCGTGCAGCCCGCCGAGGGCGGCGACGGTTTCCTCGCCCGGCCGGAGCGAAAGATGGTAGGTGTTCCCGAGAATCATCTCCGCCCCGCTCGCCCGCAGCGTTTCGATCTCGACACCCTTAACCGTGCCGAGGGTGCCGACCGGCATAAACGCCGGCGTCTGGACCGTTCCGCGCGGCGTCGAAAATACGCCCCGCCTGGCCGAAGAAGCATCGGAGCAACGCAACAGGTCGAAAGTGAAATGAGAGGAATACATGAGAGCGGATGATTGAGCTGGCGAAAAAAGTGAACGGACGCAAACAGCAGCCCGAAGCGTCAGCGCCGGGTTCGCCCCGCGTTTCCGTATTCAACGGCCGGGCACTCACGCTTTCGGCTCCGTTTGCGCACTCCTTTCTTGACGGGGCTTTCTCAGGCGAGGGGTCGGAAACAACACACCAAAGTTTAACCGCCGCAAATGGGATTGCAACCTCGAACGCGGCGTTTTCTATCGTTTCGATTTTCAACAATTTTTTCGCGGCATTTTCCGTGATTGTCTTTCCGGCCCCCTTTTCTTTGGCTATAATTTGCTTTTTGGTGATAATTCTGGTTATGTTTTGGTTCATTGAACCGTCTTTCTTCTTATCGTACCGTCATTCTCCATTACCGGTCTGTCCGTAAAATTTGGCCCTCGATTTTCAAGACGAAGCAAAGCGTCGTCTCAAAAATCGAGGGATCGCGAGTGTTAGCGTTGCAAACCGAAAAAATTTTTCGCGCAGACTAAAGCGTTTCAAACATTAGTGTACCGTAATAATGCTTTGTAAAAAACGACCAACGGAAGCGTTGAAGCAGCACACGAATATTTGAAATGATCAAAAATTATTCCCGGAAAGGATATTGCCCTATGTCGAAACTTACGCGTCGTCGTTTTCTGGAAGATTCTCTCTTTGCCGCCGCTTCGGTCGCCGCCGCGAGCTGCGCCGCCCCCCTGATCCAACCGACCCAGGCCCGGGCCCAGGTCTCGCCCAACGAAAGACTCGGGGTGATGATCGTCGGCTGCGGCGGTCGGGGCGGGGACCATATCAAATTTTACGCCTCCGATCCCCGGACGGTTATTCTTTACCTCTGCGACCCCGACACACAGCGCATCAACGAACGCCGCATCGACGACGTTGCCGAACGGCAGGGCGGTATCCGGCCGAAAAGCATCCGCGACATGCGGGAAGCCCTCAACGACCCGAACCTCGACGCGATCAGCTGCGCTTCGGCCAACCATTGGCACGCCCTCGCCGGAATTTGGGCGATGCAGGCGAAAAAGCATTGCTACATCGAAAAGCCGCTCTGTTACAACGTGCATGAGGGCAAAGCCCTGACCGCCGCGTCCAAAAAATATAATCTCGTCGTTCAAACCGGAACGCAATGTCGTTCGAATCCCTCCAACATCGACGCCGTCGAGTTTACCCGCTCGGGCGGCATCGGCGAAGTCAAGTTCGCCCGCGGACTCTGCTACAAACGTCGGGCGGCGATCGGCCCGCTCGGGGACTACCCCGTTCCCCCGACGGTCGATTACGATCTTTGGAGCGGCCCTTCGATCATCGCTCCGGTCACCCGGCCGAATTTTCATTACGATTGGCATTGGCAGCGGCTTTACGGCAACGGCGATATGGGCAACCAGGGACCACACCAAACGGACATCGCCCGTTGGCATTTGGGGGTCGAGCGTTTCCCGAACTCCGTGATCACCTACGGCGGACGGCTCGGCTATCAGGTCGAGAAAAAAGACCCGAATTACGTCGACGCCGGCGACACGGCCAACACCGAAGTCTCGATCTTCGATTACGGCGACAAGTGTATGGTCTTCGAAACCCGGGGATTGCCGACAAAGCCCCTCATGATTCCGGCGAAGGTTCAGGAAGAAAACGAAAAAATGGCCTCGGCGGGCGTCGGGGTGATCGTTTACGGCAGCAAAGGGTATCTCGTTCAGAGCGAATACAGTCTTTCCGTCGCGTTCGATCTCGACGGGAACGTGATCAAGGTTTTCCGCGGCGGCGGCAACCATTACGGCAATTTTATTGAAGCGATCCTCAAGGGGGATCCGAGCTTCGCCAACGCTCCTGCTCGTTGCGGTGCCCTTTCCGCCGATGTGAGTCATTTGGGCAACATTTCGTACTATCTCGGCGAAAAGAATCTCGTTTCGCCCGCCGAACTCAAGAAACAGCTCTCCGATATCAAAAGTTTGGACGATAACGAAGCGACCTTGGCCCGCACGGTCGAGCATTTGGAATCGTACGGGGTCGATCTTGCCAAGACGCCGCTTTCGCTCGGGCCGTACCTCAAAATCGATGCCGAAAAAGAGGTTTTTGTCGACAATGCCGAAGCCAATGAAATGCTGACCCGACCCTACCGGGCTCCGTATGTCGTCCCGGCCCCGGAAAATGTTTAGTGCAACGCCGATTGAATCGCGTTCGTAAAAAAGAGCCGTAAGTTACGTCGGAGTACCGACTACACTTACGGCTCTTTTTTCGCGATTGACATAACGGTTCGATCCTGTCGATTATTCCGTTCGCAACGAATAATTCTTTTGCGTAAAACTTTTGCGTAAAAAAAGAAAATTTTTCTTCTTTGTCATTCAGAAAAAGCTATTGTTGGGGAGCATTTATTATCGCACCCTTGAATTCGTGCCTCCAAAGGCCGGTTTTTTGACTGACAACGACCATGTTTTCCCTTTCGCGAAAAAACGCCCTGATTCTCGGAGGAGTGCTCCTCCTCGTCTCAGGCTGCGCTTCGCTCAGGGAATATCGGATCGATCCGACCGGCAGCTGCATTTTTACACGGCAACAAAGCGGTGTCGTTCCCAACACGACGGGAGAAAGCTCGCAGCCGCCGTCGGTTTCCAATCCGAGCGCGGCGGCCCCTTATCCCGGCTCGACCCCGCTCCCGGAGATTCCCGCCGCAACGACGGGGACGACCCAGCCGAGCCCGTTCACGCACCAGAATTTTCCCGGCGGTTACGGGGCGGCCGTTCCCGGAACCGGAATGGGGAGCGGTTTTACCGGATCGAGCGGTCTTGCCGAATACTACACCCCGAGCGCCGTTCCCGACCCGGTTAGCGGTCCGGCGTTGATCCTTTCCCCGAAAGTGCACTTCGCTCCGGTCAACTCGGAGATCGTCGTCGTCGCCAGTTATCTCGGGAACGACAAGTACCTCCGGACGAACCAGCCGGTCGAATGGTCGCTCGACGGGGCGGGCCATATTATGACCTACGACACCGGTTCGTGGTGCGATTGGGTCTACTGCGATTTTACCAGCGCGAAAAAAATCAGCGACCGTTACGTCAAAACGAAAACGAGCGTCAATCTCTGGACGATCGACCGCGGGACCGCCGATACGAAAGACGATGTCGAGATACTCAAGGGCCAAACCTGGATCACGCTCAAATCGACCAAAGAGGGAACCTCCTACGTTTCGGCGATGTCGCCGACGATCAACGATTGGTCGAAGCGGAACGCCGGGGCGACGATACACTGGGTCGACGCCCAGTTCGCCTTCCCCCGGCCTTCGATCGCTCCGGTCGGGGAAAGCCGGCGGCTGACGACGATCGTGTCCCGGCAAACGACCGGTTCCCCGCGACCGGGCTGGTTCGTCGAATACGAGATCATCGGCGGGCCCGCCGCCGGGCTCGGCGAAGGCCGCGCCCAAAGGGTCAAAATCGAAACTGATGCGAGCGGGCAGGCCAACATCGATGTCGCACAAACCGATTTGACGGCCGGAACCTCGACGATCGCGGTCCGGATCATCCGGCCCCCCTCGCCGGAATCGAACGAAGGGGAGCTGGTCGTCGCGAGCGATGTGATCCGACAAATCTGGACGACCGGCGGGGTGCTCACGATCAAACTGACCCCGCCCCGGGACGCGGTCGCGAACCAGGAACTGTCGTATTCGGTCCGGGTTTCCAACGCTTCGCAACGGCAAACGGCGGCGACGGTTCGGCTGACCTTGCCGGTCGGACTCAATTACGTCCGCAGCATCCCGACGATTTCGCAAAACCTCGGCAACGTTCTGCAATGGGAGCTCGCCGGAATCCCGGCCCAAGGCTCGGTCGACATCGACGTTACGCTCAAGGCCGATCGAACGGGGGTCGCGAGCGTCCGCGCGGAGGTTTTCCCGCGATCGGGCGAATCCTACACTCCGCAAACCCCGGCCTATACGCCGCCGACAACGCCAACGGTTCCGACTCAGCCGACGACGCCGACGATCCCGGCCCAGCCGTCGCTCACCCCGACGACGCCGACGGGCGAGACGCCCAGCGGGTACGGCCGGACCGAAGAGCCGAAATTGGATAAAACGATGTATATCGGGACATTGGAAAAGGTGGGAAACAATCTTTCGTTTCCGATCTCGAAAGACGCTTATTTCAAAATGGGGGACAACTCGAAGTATGTCGTTTTCAAAATTACGAACAATTCCGGACGGGATTTGAAGGACGTCGTCCTGGTTTTTTATCCCCCTCAGGAAGTCGATAAACTTTCCCAGGCACTTGTCGCCGCCAATTCGATCGATAGGGCGGAGGCGGATAATCGCGGACATATTTCGATCAAGTATCCGACTCTTGCCGCCGGACAGGAAGCCGTTCTTCCCGTACAGTACAACGTGCAGCGACCGGCGAAGCAGGTTGACATCTTCGCGGAGGTTTACGTTCAGGGAAAGAAAATCGGCGAATACACCGTCTTGCGAACCCCGGTTTACGAGTGAGACGACCGGAAAACGAACGGATACGCCCCAAACCGATCTTGTCTGCCTCAATCCCAAGGTTACAATGTAAAGGTCCTTTCCAAAAAAGAGCCGCATGTGTAGCGCAGCGCAACTTGCGGACCTTGTACACGGTCGGAAGGCCGCAAGGTTCGTGCCGTGTACAAGGTCCGTAAGTTACGTCGGAGTACCGACTACACTTACGGCTCATTTTAATTGCACTTCCGCCCTGATCCTAACGACCTTGCACCTTTCCCATGCTGAATATTCTTCGAATCGATTCCCGCAAAGACGACATCGGCCAAAAAATGGACGAACTCCGTAACCGGCTCAGCCCGCGCGGGGATATCGTGAGCGCCGCCGGCCGAAAACGGACGCTCGAAATCTTCGGCGAACCGCTGAGCACGCTCGCAGTCGTCGAAAAAATCTGTTCCGAGATCGACGGCCGAGGGCTCCCCGCCCTGTTGGACTATTGCAACCGGATCGACAACGCCGCGATCACGTCCGAAACCCTTCGGGTGAGCCCGGCGGAATTGCAGGACGCCCATCGGAAAGCCGACCCCGGCTTTTTGGCGACGATTCGGCGAATTCGGGACAACATTCGCGTCTTTCAGGAAGCGATTCTGCATAAGGACGTCCGCATCGAACGGCCGGGCGGCTATTTGGTCGAACGTTACCGTCCGATGCGGCGGGTCGGAATCTGCGTTCCCGGCGGGGCGGCCGCCTACCCCTCGACCGTGCTGATGACCGCGGTCCCGGCTCAGGTCGCCGGCGTTCGGGAGATCGCGGTAATGGTTCCGCCGACACAATTCGGAGCCTACAACGTCGATTTGTTGGCAACCTGCTGCGAGCTCGGAATCACCGAAGTGTATCGCATGGGCGGGGCCCAGGGGGTCGCGGCGTTCGCCTACGGCGTCGAGGGGATCGAACGGGTCGACAAGATCGTCGGCCCGGGCAACCTGTTCGTCGCCCTCGCGAAAAAGCGAGTGTACGGCGAGGTCGACATCGATTCGATCGCCGGGCCGAGCGAAGTGGTCGTGATCGTCGATTCTTCGACCCGGGCCGATTACACGGCTTACGACATGTTGGCCCAAGCCGAGCACGCCCCCGGGGCGAGCATCCTAATCGGCTGGGACGAGGCCGCCCTCGAAAACGCGGTCGGGGCGATCGAAGAAAAGCTCTCGACCGTCGAACGGGGGGAACTCGCCCGACAGAGTTTGGAAGATTTCGGCGCGGTGATCCTCGCGAAAGACGCCGAAGAAACCTGCCGGCTGACCGATTCGATTGCGCCGGAGCATTTGCACATCGCGACGGAAAACGCGGCCGAACTCGCCGAAAAAATTTCGTGCGCGGGAGCGATTTTTCTCGGCAATCACACCCCGGTCGCGCTCGGCGATTACGCGGCCGGGCCCTCGCACGTTTTGCCGACAAGCGGGACGGCCCGGTTCGCAAGCGGTCTGACCTGCAACGATTTCTTGCGGGGTAACAGCATCCTGCACTTCGACGCAACCGGCCTCGCGAATCTCGCTCCCGACGTCGAAACGCTCGCGAGCAAGGAAGGGCTGACCGCCCATCGCGAAAGCGTACGGATCCGGTTACGCGATTAACCGAACGCGGAAAGCGCGGAGTACCGGCTAAATAGTAATAAATATTCTTTTGGACCGGTTTTTGGAAAATCGGTAAAATTCTCCTAAATTACCACTTCCCGAACCCTCGGGAAGAAAGTAGAATGTTTCGACATTTTGAAAAGAAGCCCTGATCCTTCTTCTTATTCAATGATTTTCCCGTTTCTCTCTTTTTCGAATTGACATTGAAAATGACCGCACATGACACGAAAAAACGGAATGCCAACGATTTTTCGAAAAGAACCTCGCGCCCCGGAAAAACCCAGCTTCGAAATGCTCCGGATGATCCGGTTGCGATTTTCGACGGCGATCAAAGGGATTTGTTCGACGATGAGGAAATGGACGACGATTTCGATGATGATTTCGACGATGATTTCGAGGAGCTTCCGGACGACGAATTCGACGAATTCGGCGAATACGGCGACGACGAGTTGAGCGAAACCGATTTTCCCGACGGAGAGTTTTCGGAAGAAGAAGAGATCGCCGATCCCGACGGGTTCGACGATTTCGACGATCTCGAAGCGGACGAAAACAGTTTCGACGAGGAGGAAGAAGAGGAAGAAGGCGGCGACGCAGAATAATTTTATGAGGCCGCTCAAAATTCGCCTTTGTTTTTTGAGACGGCGCTCCGCTTTATTTTTTATTCGGAACTCCAAGCCCGAAATCGGATTTTTCTCAAGAAACTCTTTTTTTAGCTCTTCATTTTTTTCAGGTTGACGCTAAAATGTAAAGCGTATTGAATTTGCAGAAATATTCACAGAATGGGAGCTCGGGGCTTGGTCTGATGTTCCGTTGACGAGGCGGGAGTGGGATCGCCTTGCAATCTCTTTTTCCCGAAAAATGACGAAATATCTTTTTGTAACAGGCGGTGTTGTCAGTTCTCTCGGAAAAGGTTTGACCAGTGCCTCGATCGGCATGTTGCTCGAACGGCGCGGCTTGGCCGTTCGGATGCAGAAACTCGACCCTTATATCAACGTCGATCCGGGCAAACTCTCCCCGTCGCAGCACGGGGAGGTTTACGTTCTCGAGGACGGCAGTACGACGGATCTCGATCTCGGGCATTACGAGCGGTTTACCGACAGCAAGTTGACCTGGGACAGTTCCTGGACCAGCGGTCAAATTTACCAACGGGTCTTCGAGAAGGAGAAACGGGGGGAATACCAGGGGGTGACCATTCAGGTCGTTCCCCACATCACGAATGAGATCAAGCGCTGCGTCCTGCGGCTCGGCGGGAAGGACGTCGATGTCGTGATCGTCGAAATCGGCGGGACCGTCGGGGACATCGAGAGCCTCCCGCATATGGAAGCGATCCGCCAATTCGCCCTCGATGTCGGCAAAGAGAACGTGTTGTACATACACTTGACGCTGGTCCCGTATCTGAAGGCGGCCCGGGAATTGAAAACGAAGCCGACGCAACATTCCGTCGGGCAATTGCGGCAGATCGGGATACAGCCCGACATTCTCGTTTGTCGGAGCGAGGTCTCCCTTTCCCGGGAAGATCGGGCGAAGATCGGTTTGTACTGCAATATCGAAACCGAGGCCGTGATCGAGGAAAAGGACAAGGATTTTTCCGTTTATGAAGTTCCGGTCAGCCTCTCGGACAACAAGATCGATCAGTTGATCATCGACAAACTGCATATCGGGAACGCCGGTCAACTGGACCTTTCCGATTGGCATGAGCTGTTGCATCGGATGCGGCATCCGGAACATGAGATTACGATCGCCGTCGTCGGGGAATACGCCGATCATCGCGACGCCTACAAGTCGGTGTATGAAGCGTTGGATCATGCGGGCAGCACGAACCGGGCCCAGGTCCGGATTCAACGGATCGTGAGCGAATCGGTCCTGCAAAGCGATACGAAGCACCTGCTCGAAAACGCCGACGGGATTCTCGTCGCCGGCAGTTTCGGCGAGCGGGAGATCGAGGGGAAGATCGAAGCCGTTCGCATCGCGCGAGAGCGGGGCATCCCTTTCCTCGGCATTTCTCTCGGCATGCAGTGCGCGTTGATCGAGTTCGCCCGGAACGTCCTCGGCCTCGCGGGAGCGAATTCGACGGAATACGATAAAGATACGTCGAATCCGATCGTTTGCCTCTTTGACGAGCACCGGAACGAGACGATCGGAGAAGGGACTTTGAAAATCGGGGCGCATACGACCAGCCTGATCGCCGGGAGCCTGATCGCCGGTATTTACGGAAACGACCAGGTGTCCGAACGGTTTCGCAACCGTTACGAATTCAATAACACCTACTGGGAAACCTTCGCCCGGAACGGAGGCATGGTCTTTTCGGGCGTCTCGCCCGACGGCGCCCGGGTCGAGGCGGTCGAAATGCCTTCTCATCCCTGGTTTCTCGCGGTCCAGTATCATCCGCAATTCAAATCGCAGCCGACGAAATCGCATCCGCTGTTTACCGCTTTGATCGACGCCGCGATCAAGCGGAAAAACCCGATCGATTGAGAAAACCCTCGAATGCGAACCGACTCACGAGCCGACTTACGAGCCGGGACCTGCGGTCCCGGTTTCGTTCAATGCGAGAATCGCCGCCAACGCAAATCGTTACGAACCGGGTGCACAGCACCCGGCTCGTAGAGCGGCTCAAACTTTGATTTTCGTGATTTCGCCCGCCGCGTCTTGAATAATCGGGAGTCGCGTTCTATGATCGGGTCAGTCCAACCGTTCTTTTTCGCTTTCCGATTCCGGTTCCTCAATTTCGACTCTTGATAAAAAATGAATTCCGAACGACGATCCGTTTTATCGTTTTCCGTTTTGTCGATGTTGCTTCTTTTTGGCGGGGCCGGGTTCGCCCAGCCCGCCGCGGAGCCGCAACCGAATGCTCAAGCGGCCGTCTCGCCGTTGGCCGGGATGATTCGCCCGCTGGTCGACGATCAGACGATCCTGATCGCCCATTTCGATCTCGAAAAATTCGATTTCGACCGGATGCTTCAGAGTATTCTCTTTTTTGTCGAAGAGAGCATCAAGGGAAACCAGTGGGATGCGGCGGTCCTGACCCAATTGAGGGGCCGACTGCAACAGAATTTCAATTATACCTTTCGCGATTTCCGGAAAATGCGGGAACGATTGATCCGGGATGCCGGCGTCAAGGACCTTTTCGTGGTCTACTACAAGGAAACCGCTCCCTCGAGCACTTTCGTGATCGCTTCGCCGAGCCGTGAGAAAACGCCGGAACAGCGCGAAGCCTTTTCCCGGATCATGCGAACGGTCTTTCCGATTGTTTTCGAAGATCGTGGCATGATGATTTGTACGCGTTCGAATTCCCTTTCCCAGCAGGAGAAAACGGAACAGAAGATTCGAGCGAAAACCAAAGACTTAGTGCCTCGCGAGGCGCCGTTTCTCGATACCGCTTTTGGGGAACACGGGGGGGCCGCCGCGACGTTTTTCGGTTTTCCGAACGAAGGAAAGTCGGATTACCTTAACGCGATTCCGCCGGGCTTTCAATTGCCTCCTTTGATGAGGACGTTGTTCGAAAAATCGGCGACTCTCGGGCAATGTGTGTCCTTGGGGGTGAGTTTTCAGGATCCGGGAATCGATGTCGTTATACAAACGGCTTCCGCCCAGGATGCATCGACGGTGTTGGCGGAGATTCGAAAAGCGTTTGAGCAGGTTCTCAACAATATCGTCAATAACCCTTCCCTTTCCGCGGTCGCGTCGCAACAGGCCTCGGAAACGGTCCGGAATCTCTCGAAGCAATTTTTCCCGACCCTGCGAGGCTCGGAACTGTTCCTACGGCTCGATTCCTCGAAAGTTTCGGCTATGGAAGAGATTGTCAATCCCTTTATCGTCGTGTTGCCCAACGCAATGCAGCCGGGCTGGGGACACCAGTGTTCGAATAATCTCAAAACCCTGGCCGAAGCGGTGTTGAAATACCGGGACGCGAAAGGGGCTTATCCTCCGGCCTGGACCGCGGATGCGAGCGGAACGCCGCTTCAAAGTTGGCGGGTCCTGATTCTTCCCTATTTGGACGAGGAAGAGCTTTATTCGCAAATCCGCCTTCAAGAACCTTGGAACAGCGAACACAACCGGCAATTTCATTCCCGGATGCCGATGGTTTTCCGCTGCCCGGCGAGCATCGCGGCGACGGATTCGACGACGACGTATGCGATGATCGTCGGTCCGGGCGCCTTTCCGGAAGGACCGACGGCCTTGAAACCGGAAGAGATCACCGATTCCCTCTCAAGTTCGATTCTGTTGGCCGAACGCCGGCTGCCCGTCGGTTGGATGAAGCCGGAGGAGCTGACGTTGGATAACGTTCTCAAGGGCATCAACACGAACCGGGGAATCGGCAGCAATCATCCGACCCGGGGGGCGAATGTCGTCTTTTTCGACGGGTCCGTTCGTTTTATCAACGAAACGATTACGGAAAACGTCCTCAAAGCCGCGGCAACCTCGCACGGAGGGGAACTGTTCGAACTTCCTCCGCTCGACGAACGAGCCGAAGAGCCGTCGGAATAACGCGTTTGATGCCGCTTTCGTGCTAAAAACCGCTTATTGATCTTCAGGAAAAAAACGAATCAGAGCCGCGCCCGTAAGGAAGCGGTTGTCCCGCGAAACCGCTCCCTCACGGTCGCGGCTCTGACTGCGCTGTTCGAAATTTTCTCTGAAGATCAGTAGGGGGTTGTTTTCCGGATTTTTCGTTCTTAGAATTATATCGAGGGCGTTTTACGGATCCGGTTCATAATTTTTTACCTCGATAATAGTGATGCATCCGACGATTCAACGATGTCTCGCCGACGGTCCGATCATTCTGGACGGCGGCTGGGGAACGCAACTTCAACTCCGCGGCCTGGAGGTCGGTTTGCATCCGGACCTTTGGAACCTCTCCCATCCGGAAAAGGTCGAAGAGGTCGCCCGGGCGTATGTCGATGCCGGCAGCCAGATCATTTTGACGAACACGTTCGGTTCGACCCGCTTTACGCTTTCGCGACACGGGTTTCAGGATAAAGTCGCTCAGGTCAACCAGGAAGGGGTCCGGATTTCCCAACGGGCCGCGCACGGCCGGGCCAAGGTTTTCGCCTCAATGGGGCCGACGGGCGTCCTCTTGATGTCGGGAACCGTTTCCGAAGAGGAACTTGAGAGCGCTTTTCGCGAACAAGCGATCGCCTTGGCTCAAGCGGAGCCGGACGGGCTCGTGATCGAAACGATGAGCGATCTCGCCGAAGCGGTGATCGCCGTCAAAGCGGCAAAGTCGACCGGGCTGCCCGTCGTCGCCTGTATGGTGTTCGATTCCGGGAAAAACAAGGACCGGACGATGATGGGAGTAACCCCGGAGCAGGCGGTCGAAAAACTGACCGAGGCGGGAGCCGATGTGATCGGTTCGAATTGCGGTCAGGGAATCGAGGGTTTCATTCCGATTTGTGAACGGATGCGCAAGGCAACCGGTCTGCCGCTTTGGATGAAAGCGAACGCCGGGCTGCCGGAAATGCGCGACGGCAAGGCCGTGTACGCCCAAACACCGGAAGATTTCGCGACCAAAGCACTCAAACTGGTCGATGCCGGGGCCAATTTTCTCGGCGGCTGCTGCGGGACTTCGCCGGAATTTATCGCCGCGTTGAAAAAGGCGCTGGGACGTTAGTTGTTAGTTGATGAATATTGAAAACGCGAAATACTGAGCGCGGAGTACCGGCTAAATGGGGGGGCAACCGACCCGAGTGATTTCTTTGATTAGCCGTTCGGAAGAGGAAACCGAACGCTTGGGAGCCGTCTTGCTCGAATTGCTCCCTTACCCCGGGGTTGTCGCTCTCACGGGGACGCTTGGGGCCGGGAAAACCCGGCTGGTTCGGGCGATTGCCCAGGCGGCCGGGATTGATCCGGCCGCGGTTTCAAGTCCGACATTCGTGTTGCTGCACGAATACGAAGGGGAGAGGACGATCTATCATTTCGACGCCTACCGGTTGAAGAACGAAGAGGAATTTCTTCAACTCGGCCCCGAGGAGTATTTTGCCCGCGAGGGGCTCTGTCTGATCGAATGGGCCGAACGGGTCGAGAACGTGTTGCCGAAAAATCATGCGGAGATACGAATCGAAGTTCTCGGCGAGACCGAACGGGAATTTCTCGTCCGCGTTGGTTGTTGAGCCGCGAAAATTTTGGCGGCGCAAATCTGTTAACGATTCATAAGCCCGGTTTTCTCCAGCTTTTCGACCAGGCTGCTGACACGAGGGTCGTCGTCGTTTTGCGCGCGTTCGATCATCGCCTGCACCAGCCGGCGGTCTTTCGAGGTCAGGACGAAAGTGATCGCGGAAAGGCGGATATCCGGATCCGAATCGCGCAGCAGTTCCATAAGCCAGGAAATCGGTTGCACCGAGGGAATTTTCGGAAGCAGCTCGATGATTTCCTTTCGCGTCTGGGCGTTCGGATTGTGTAGCCGGAAAGCCAATGCGATGTGAGCGTCTTGAAAATGGTCTCTTTTTCTCAACTGCTGTTCGGCAATCGCGCAGACGGCTTTGTCCGGATGTTGCAAGAGCCGCATCAAATCGGGGGTCCCGAGATCGGCAATGTGCTCAAGCGGGGTCTGCCCGAGCCGCGTTTTTTCGACCGGCAGGTTCGGGTTTTCGACCGGTTCGATTTCCGGCGGTGTGTAGGGGGGCAATTCCGGGAGCCGGATTTCTTCGGGATGCGATTGCCCGGTGTACTGGGACGCAATCTTCCCGGCGGCCTTTGCGGCGGTCGGCGACATCGCTCCTGAAGCATCGCGGGCCGCCAACATCGTTTCGCCGCGATCCGAATGCGGAGAAAGGATTTCCCGGGATTCGTTTTGAAGCGAGGAGCCTGCGCGGGATTTTTCCTGAAACATCCGCGATTGATGCAGCGCGTACAAAATCCCCGCACGTTCGGAGCAGTAGGGATCGAATCCCTCCTCATCCCCCGGGTTTGTCGTTCTCAGGCGGGATTTTTTCGCGGCGATCGCGGCCGCCGAAAAATCGATTTCGCCGGCGCGAGCGACGGCCGGTTCGCCGCCGAGGGCCAAGGCGTAAATTTCCTCAAGACGTTGCGGCTGCTGCCGGACAATCCGTTCCCCTTCCGTTTTTTGAAAAATACTCTCGCATTGAGCGGCGATTTCGTCGCGATAAGGATAAGGGTTTTCCCCGACTTCGATCATCTGTCGCATAATGCGTCGGGTCCAAGCGATCGCAAGTGATTGAGAGTTTGGGCCGAACGTTTCGATTTTTTCCGCCAAAGATCGAACTAAAATTCGATTGAGCGGCGCGGACCGGTCCGGTTCGAGCCGCGACCAATTCTGAAATTCGTTTTCGAGAGCATCGCGAGCCGCAAATACGACGCAACGCCGTTGCGAGCCCATTGCCTGAACCAATTTCGAAATTCCCGCTTCCCCCAAACCTCCTATCTTTTTCGCGATTGTCTCAACCTGCTCTTCCGGAGCGGCTTCCAGCTTTCGGGCCAGTTCCTCCGCGATCCGGGAGGACGACCAATGGGCATAAAAACAGATCGCAAAAACGCAGATTCCCGTCAACGGAATCAAACGTCCCCAGGGGGAATTCAGCATTTTGCGGAAAAAGGACATGATCGAGGCCGGAAGTGATGTATATTGCTCTCCGCGAAAAAATTGGACCGTGGCTTCGAACTCAACCCTCGCGGTTTCGGGGCTTTCGTCGCTTCGCTCAGGAAGCCCCTTGTTCATTTTTTGTGCGGATCGGCGAAAGTCGTATCGCAAACAGCAGCCCGAAGCGTAAGCGCCGGGCTGAGCCCGCGGGACAACCGGGCGCTCGCGCTTCCGGCTGCTGCCTGCTTCGTATTTTTTTCTATTGTGCTGGCGAAAAAAGTGAACCGAGCGGTATTTTGTACGAAGTGTAACGAAGTTCAAAATACTGCGGACCATGCCAAATTGCGGCACGGACAACGGGCCAAATTTTATTGCCTCGTCTATAAAGATCCGTAAGCCGCGAAACTTTACGAATTAAACCATTTTTCCTCAAGTGCAATTTGCCTCAAAACACGCTTTTCCCGCCAAAAAAAGTGAGCGACGCTTCGCAAAGGTGCCGATGATTCGGAAAGCGTCGTTAATATCCCGACAATCACTACAATTCGGATATTTTACTTTTTGGATTGGCAAATTACGAAGCTGGGGCAAATTATGAAACCAGGGGGATGTACATACCGTAAGCGGTATTGCGGAGAACCTTCGGCATCGTTTGGTTCGCAGCTTTTTCGGGCTAGCGGCTGTTGCAGGAACGCTTCGGTTGCGTTCTTGCTGTCGGTTTTGGCTGTTTTGGGATTGAATGCTCCTGTTTTTTCCCAGTCCGGGAATAATACAAAAAATACACAGATTGCACAAAATACACAAAACAGGATTATTTCGAACGAAAAGAATGAAGTTGATTCGGATGATCTTTTAGGGGCTTCGACGAACCTTCGCGATAAAAAAGAAGCGCTCAAGAAAATTCCTTGGAATGAGCTTTCCGAGAATGCCCGGGCGAAGCTCCGGCTGGTCCTTAACGAGCAGACTCTGTACCGCCGCTTGCCGCAGCAGTCGATTTACTGCGAGCCGTGTATGTACAACTTTATGTTGGAGCATCCGGAAGTCGTCGTTGCGATCTGGGAAAAACTGGGAGTGTCCCAAATTTCCCTGAAGCCTCAAGACCGACCGGGGACCTACCTTCTCAAGGAGTCGGTCGGTTCCGTCGGTGTCGTTGAAGTCCTTTACCAAAAGCCGGAAATCAGTATCGTTTACTCGAAAGGCTCCTATCGCGGGCCGGTGATTCCCAAAGCGGTCGAAGGGGAAACCATCCTCTTATTGCAGAACAAATACTTCGAGGACGAATCGGGCGAACCGTACATCATCACCCAGTTGGACGCGTTCGTCAAAATTCATAATTTCGGTATTGATGTTTTCGCGAAGCTTTTGGCGCCGCTTTTAGGGCGGATTGCCGATAATAATTTCGAGCAGACGCTCGCGTTTATCGGAAATGTTTCGGACGCTGCGCAAACGAATCCCGAAGCGATCAAGCGATTGGGTTTCAAATTGGAGACGATTCCGAAAGAAGTCCGCGAGGAATTGGCCCGAACCGCGTATTTGACAGCTCAAAACGCGATCGATCGGGCCGGGGACGGAGCTTTGGAAAACAGTCCTTACGGTCGGTACTTGACGGGTTCGCAGCAGGAAATGACCCCGGCACAATGGGAAGAATTCGAGCGGGACCGGCTTGCATTCCTGCAGAAACAGCAGGAAGAGCATGCGAGGTCGCAAGGGCAAGGTGTCCCGGCGCCGCTTCCGGAGCCGCGAATGTCGAAAGCCGACAGCATCGCGCCTTTGCCCGCATCCCAGGGGCTCGCGCCGTCGGGCAACCCGCAGACGCCGAGCGGAGCGAAAGCGTGGTCGCCGGTCCGGTGATTTAAAACGAAACAGCATTGAACAAACGAGCCGGGACCTGCGGTCCCGGTTTCGTTCACATCGAGAAATGTTACTGAGTTCCAGATTAAAAATGATCTGACTTACCGTCATCCCCGCGCAGGCGGGGATCCAGAGGTTACGCTTTCCCTCTGGACCCCCGCCTGCGCGGGGGTGACGGTTCCATTCCAAAATAAAGGGTCAAATTTTTTCTGGAACTCAGTAACAACTCAACAGGGAGGCAAACCGGGGGCACAGCCCCCGGCTCGTGTTGTTCCTCAACGAGGCGGCATTTTTTTGAAAAAGAAATGACCGGCAAAAAGCGAGGGTCTTATTGCCGTCGAAAAACCGCGATTCTCTAAACTGGAATTTCCGCGCGACACGGTCTTCGAAACAGGAAGATAACGTGCCGCTCGCCGCTGCGCCGGTTTCCGACCTGGGTCGGCCGCCGCAAACGGAATCGAACGTACCCGAAATCGTTAGCCCGCCGCCGATTCTTACGGAACAGGAAAAAAAAACCGGAACGACCCGCAAAAAGAAATCGCTTTCTTTTTGGTTGGCCCTGCTTCTTTTCGGCTTGGCGCGAACCGAATCGCTCGGAACGGCGATCAGTCTCACGATTCATTTTTTTATTCTTGTGGTTCTCGCATTGCTTGTAACCCAGGTTCAGTCGCTCCCCGAGGGACTTTTGAGCGGCGGGTTCGTCGCCGAAAATACGGGAATCGAGCAAACCGAAGGGGGCGAATTGGAGCTCGCCGATGCTTCCCCCTCGGGGCCGGATCTCGGCAACTCCGATTCTGTCAGGATTTTGGATCTTACGGACAGGGAAGTGCTCCGGGATTTCGGAACGGAAGCTGCCCGAGAACCTTCGGAGGTCGAAACGGAAAAGACCGGCTCGAATCTCAAAAATCCGAATCTGCTCGACACGTTCGGTGCCGGCGGGGGATTCGAGGGCCGAACGGCCGAGAGCCGCGGCCGTCGGGGCGGGCCGGGCGACCCGACCGACCGAAGCGAGGCCGCCGTCGAGGCCGGACTTCGTTGGATCGTGATACACCAAAACCGAAAAGACGGCGGTTGGAGTTTCGAGCTTGAATGCCCTTGCGGAAAACCGAGCGGGGTCGCCCCGCACCGAAGCCGAACGGCGGCGACGGCGTTCGCGCTGTTGCCGTTTCTCGGAGCCGGTTACACGCATTTGGAGGGACAGTATAAAACCAACGTCGAACGCGGGCTCCGTTTTCTCCTTGATCCCGCGAACGCCGTCGAATTGTCGGTCGGAACGAATTTCCAACAGTACGGGCAAGGGATGTATTCGCAAGGTGTCGCCGCGATCGTCTTCTGCGAAGCCTACGGAATGACCAAGGGGAAGGCGAAAAATCGAAGCGAACGGGATCTCGAACAAAAACTTCGCGAGGCGGCTCAGGGCGCGATTCGGTATCTCGAATTCGCCCAGGACCGCGGCGGGGAGTTTCCCGGCGGTTGGCGCTATAAGGCCGGGGAAACACCGGGGGACATTTCCGTAACCGGTTGGCAAGGGATCGCCTTGAAAAGTGCTCTTTTAGCCGGAATCGAGGTCAAATCGACCACCTTGAGTTTGTTGGAAGATTTCCTCGATTCAACGCATTACACCCTCAAAGAGGAAAGCCGGTTCAATTATTTGCCGGTTCGATTTTCCTATTCCGAGGATTTGGATTCGCGGGAATCCGTCGGGCGGTTTGCCGACTCTCCCTACACCTGTACGGCAATCGGTCATTTGCTCGAATTATATCTGGGAAAAACGCCCGGCTACCCCCTGCTCGATTCAGGTATCTCTCTTTTGGATCGCTGGGGACCGCTCAAGACGGAGAAAAAAAGCCTGCCCGAAGGGAATTGCAATCTATACTACGCCTATTACGGGACATTAGCAATTCATCATTATGGGGGCTCGGCTTGGAACCGCTGGTACCCGGAAATCCGCGAGTTTTTGGTCAACACGCAATCCCGGGGCGAAACCATCCCCCACGAAGGGGGGAGTTGGTTCTTTCCCGACCCATATTGCAATACTGGAGGGCGCTTGCTTGCGACCTCGCTCGCTGTTATGATTCTTGAAACGCGATATCGTTATTTGTCGCTCTACGGAACCGATTGAATTTTTGTGAAAATAGAATGACTAACGGGAAATGCCGGAAAATCCGCTTTTTCGTCCGTTTTTGGCAAAATGTTTGAACGAAAATCCAACATAAGGACACTAACCCTTACTGCCTTTTTCCGTTCTTGAGGCATATTCCCGCATCGAAAATATATTGCTAATAATCGGATTATCGTATATAATGAGCGTTTACTGCGGTCCGAAGAGGGAATTTTCGGACATCCCCCCATTTGAAAACGGCGACGAAAAAATGAAACGATCTTTTCTCCGGCTACTTCAATCCCTGTCCGATTCGGTTACTCCGTCTTCCGTTCCCGTGCCGGAGCTTCGAAAAAAAGGAAAAAACAAAAAGACCGGACCCAACCGTTCCCGGCGATTGGGATTGGAGCCGCTTGAGGAACGCGCGATGCTCAGTGCCGCCTCGATTGCGTTCGAGGCCCCACGGACGTTCAACTACACGCCCAGTACAGGCAGCAATATCGTCTTCGGTTTGGAAAGTACGGCGTTTCTCTCGTTCGGGAAAATGCACACCGGCGCCGATTCGTTCGGGGATATTATCTCGATTAACCAGAACCAGGATACCGTCTCCGTTTTTCTGCACAACAAAAGCGCGTCCAATCCGCAGTACGGTACGGCCGTCAATACAAAGCTTTCCGGATTGTCCGGGCAATCGCAATACCGGGAGTACGCGATCGCGGATATGAACGGGGACGGAATCAGCGACCTGATCGTTTTGGGACAGGTTTCCCAAGCGAACGGCGTCTGCTGCCTCACGGCCAACATCTTTCTCGGCAAAAACGACGGAACGTTCAACACGTCCAGCTCGGAAATCGTTTTTCCCAGCCTTTTACCCGCAGGCAGCGCGGGTTCGGACATCGCGATTTTGAGTTACCAGGTCAGGGATATTACCGGAGATTCCTATCCGGAGTTGATCGTTTCCCTGAAAGGAACGACCATTCCGGCCAAAGAAGTTAAGGTCGAATCCTATTACTACTCGGGGAAATCAGGCGGGTTCGACACGACGGCTCACGTGCTGTCGAACACGACCGGAACCCTCATCGGTTTCGGCAACGTCACGGGAACCTCCGGCTCGCTCCAGCTTATCACCGGGACGGAAACCGAACAGTCTTCGCTCGATCAACAGACGCTGAACTTTTACAATTTCAACCTCGCCAACGACACGGCTGTCGCCGCCGGAAAGTCCAAGGCCCTGAACGGTGCTCCCTATTGGACGCTCATCGCCAACGCCAACTCCGATTCGGCCGACGAAATCGTTTCCGGAATCAGTTATATCAATAATCTGTCCCAGCAGAAATATGGTGTTCGTATCGCCCATGTTTCGAGTCTTTCTTCCGGAACGGCCGAGGTCGTTTTCAGTCCCTCGACGCCGACGGTTTACGATGTCGATATCGCCCCGATTTTCGGGACGATCGGCGATGTCAACGGCGACGGCAAACCGGACATTATTATCAGCGACGGCACGGCCTACCAGATTCTTATCGGGAACGGCAGCACCTTTACCGCCCAGCCGAAGGTCGAGACCTATGCCAATTACATCGCGACCACGGTCGGCGATTTCAACGGCGACGGATACCAGGACGTGATCGCCGTCGGCCAGGGACACGTGATGTTCCTCCCGGGCAACCCTTCGCACCCGAACTACAACACGGGCAAGAAGCTGTTCGATCTGCCCGTCAAAGCGGATTACGTCGCGTTCGGTGATTTTAACGGCGATGGGATTCTCGATATCGCGTTTTGTTCCGGTATGGCCGGGACGACCATTTACGTTTATGCCGGGATCAAACACACCGGACAGGCCGGCTCGGAAGTCCTGTTCCAATTCGACAGTTCCTATATCGACGCCTCGCTCGTGACCGGTTTGGTTGCCGGCAATTTCGCGACGAAGGCGGCGAGCGGGAGCACCAAGGTCGATCTCGCCGTTTTGAACGCCGGGACCTCGGTCGTGATCATCACCGTCGGGCAGGATCAGGGGAAAGACCATCGCCCGACGACTTCCCTCGGAACGACGGCCGTGCATATCGCGAAAGGGGATTTCAACAAAGACGGATATGATGATATCGTTCTTGCCAATGAAACCGCCGGAACGATCACGATCGGCTGGAACGACGGGACTGGTCGCTTCGGCAATACGATCACGAAAAGAGTCGGCGACGCCGATACCGGCGGGAATACCGGCTCGCATCCGAGCGTGGTCGCGGTCGCCGATCTCGACGGCGATTCCAAACTCGATATCGCCGTTCTCAACACGCGAACGCATCGGGTCGAATTTCTTTTCCAAAACTCGACCGGCACCGATTTCGTGAGCAATCCGAGCGGGGCGCAATCGTATTTGGAGCTTCCTTTTGAAATGGAAACGGGAGCCCAGTATTCGATGATTTTGGACGATTTCGATTTGGACGGTCGGATCGATGTGATCGTCGGCCTCTCCTCTTCGAACAACCAAATCGCCGTTTTTCAGAATAAAGGGTCCAAAGCCGGGGAATTCAATGCGACCCCTTCCTGGTTGACGGTTCCCGCCAACTCCCTGAAAGGATCGGTCAACGGCAAAATCTCCTGGGGAATGGCGACGAAGTATCTTCCGGGCACGGTTTCGACAACCGGGACGCCCGGCGTCGTCGTCGTGAGCGGCAATACGATTTATCGGATCAAGAATACGACCGAGCCCGAATCGATGCTCGGAACGTTCCAGATGATTTTGCGCGACCCGGCCAACTCTCCCACAACTCCCGATTCCAATCAATATACCAATCTGAACGGCCTCACCAAACTCGATTGGCTCAACGAATGGGGAACCTATTACCTCGAAATCTGGGGAACGAGCGCCTCTGCGACGGAAGGAATATCGTCCTTCCGATGCGGTGTCAACTTCGACACGACCCTTTTCAAGGTCCAGACAAGCGATATTCAATCGATCGCCGCTTACACGATGTCGACTCCGGTTGTATCGACTTCGGGAACGGTCGGAACGATCACGATCGAAGGGACGACGAACTCGACCCGGGGCAACAACCAATACACGCTTCTTGCCCGAATCAAGTTGACTCCCGCCCTCAGCACCACGAATTCCCCTCCGGAGAAAGAAAACGTCGGCGTCAGCATCCCCGCAACCGGATACGCGGTTTCGGTCAACAGCGCCCTGCATTTCGTTTCCGGGACCGTCCAGATCAACGGGAAAGGGGTTATGACGACAATCGGAGCGGAGACCCTT
This sequence comes from Thermoguttaceae bacterium, assembly GCA_031549145.1. Lineage (GTDB taxonomy): Bacteria > Planctomycetota > Planctomycetia > Pirellulales > Thermoguttaceae > JAVBSX01. The sequence goes on from JAVBQI010000095.1 coordinate 52,775, forward strand.
CCGGTGTATCCGGTCGTATTCGATGTCAACGACGACGGGATTATCAACTTCGCGGACTTTACGCTCTTTGCCGCGGCTTTTGGAAAAACGTTTACATCGACATCCGCCGAAGCGAAATTCGATTTCAATTATGATGCGAAGATCAATTTCGCGGACTTTACCGCCTTCGCGCGGACGTTTGGTTATTCCCGGGGGACGGGAATTTCCAATTCGCTCCTGCCCAACATGTCGAACTGGGTTGCGAGCACTCTGGTCGCTTCTGTTTTGAATTTGGACATTGAATCGTCTGGAAAATCGGCCCCGGTTCAAGAGACGGAACAAACGCTCCTCGCCTTTGATTTCGGCGGGGTCGAATCGGAGGAAGTCGTCGCAATGTCCCTTGTGCTCACGGATATTCTTCTCGATTCGGGCACGATTTCGCACCTTGAAGAAGCCGAATCTTCGGTCGCAACCGCGGCATCGAACGCTGTTCCAACAAACGAGCCGCTTGTTTCAAACGCGGTGTTCTCGGATCGTCCGCTGACCCGGCTCGCGACGCTGCAAACCTTGGGACTCGCCGACCGCCCCCTGCAAAGCGCGGCCGCGATTCGTTCGTTCAATGTCGATCTCGCCCTTTCGCGATATGCCTCGGACGATGATTTGAAACGATCCGAAGATTCAACCGATTGGTATGTCGAAGAAAATCGTTCTGTTTCCGTTTTGGACAAAGTGCTCGTCGATCTGTTCGACTGATCAACGAGCGCGGGTAACGGCTAAAAGGACGAACGGCATACCTTGCCGAGTTCAAGTCTATGATTGAAGATCAGTTCCAACACCAAACGCGAACCGTTCAGCCCGAGGAATCCGGTTGGCGGTTGGACCTGTTTCTGGCCCATCATTTTCCGGTTTACTCCCGGATGTCGATTCGCGGGGCAATCGCGGCCGGCGGAGTTTCCGTCGAAGCCGAAGGGGAAGAACCGACCCGGGGCAAGCCTTCTTACCGACTCAAATCGGGACAGGTCGTTTCGTTTTCGCTCCCCGAAATTCCGCGAGAATCGCCGATTCCAGAAGATATTCCGCTGAATATTTTGTACGAAGACGATGTTCTCGCGGTGATCGACAAACCGCCGGACATGGTCGTACACCCCTCCCGCGGGCATTGGTCGGGTACGCTCGTCGGAGCCTTGGCCCACCATTTCGCGGGGACGCTGAGCACCGTTCGCGGCCCGGCCCGGCCCGGGATCGTGCATCGTTTGGATCGCGATACCTCCGGGGTGATCCTGATCGCGAAAAACGATCTCGCGCATGCCCGTTTGGCCGCCTTGTTCGAGGAAAAGAAGATTCGAAAGGAATACTTCGCGATCGTAATCGGCTGTCCGGACCTTGATCGGGACATGATCGACCTGCCGATCGGGCTGCATACGAAGATGCGCGAAAAAATGGCGATTCGCCGGAACGATCCGGACGCGAAAGAGGCTCAGACCTATTACGAGGTTCTCAAACGATATCGCGGTTTTTCGACGCTCCGGGTTTTGCCGCAAACCGGCCGGACGCACCAAATTCGCGTACATTTGACGCATACCGGCTATCCGATTCTCTGCGACAAACTGTACGGTGGTCGTTCGCTGATTACGGAAGAGGAATTGCTCGGCCGAAAGCCGATCGCCTTGACGCAGGATCCGACGGATGGGGCGGTTCTTTTAAACCGACAGGCGTTGCACGCCTACCGGTTGACATTCGAGCATCCGGAAACCGGCGAGGAGCTTCAAATCACGGCCCCGATTCCCGCCGATATGCAAGCCGTTCTCGACGCGTTGGAACAAAGGCCGATGGGATAGAACGGCTGCAAATTTTGAACGAAAAGCAGCCCGAAGCGTCAGCGCCGGGTTGGCCTCGCATTTCCGTATGGGAAAACCAGTCGCTGACGCTTCCGGCTGCTGCCCGATTCGAAATTTTTTCTGAAGATCAGTAACGCGAGACACGGGTATGCGTCTCGATCAATACTTGACCTCAAGCATGTAAAGGCCCTGAGCCGGAGCGGTCGGCCCGGCCAGATCGCGGTCGCGGCTCGCGAGAATTTCCCGCATGTAGGAGGCTTCTTTGCCGTGCCCCCGGCTCCCGGGCCGGGAAGTTTTGCTCGCCCCCAAAAGGACCAGCGTTCCGGCGATCGCTCGAACCATGTTGTAAAGAAAACCGTTCGCCTCGACCTCGACGACCAAAAACGAATGCGACGGAGTGTTTTCGGACGATTCGCCCGCCCCGTTCCGGTACGGCCGGAGCGACCAGGGGGAATCGCTTTCGGCCCTGTGTACCGAAATGTCGTAAATCGTCCGGACCGTCGATTGCCGCGGGGAACCGACCGATTGAAACGCGGCGAAATCATGTTCCCCGAGCAAATACGAAGCCGCCTCTCGCATGATCCCCAGATCGAGCGGTTTGTAAACGATCCAGGAATAATTCAAAAAGAACGGCAGCGGCGGTCGGGAATCGTCGATCAGGTAACGGTACCGCTTGCTTTTGACATCGTTGATCGGATGAAACCCGAGCGGCACTTCCGTCGCGCTGTAAACGCGAATGTCGTTCGGCAAGGTCGCGTTGAGCGCTTTGCAAATCGCCCGGTCGGGAATCGGATTTTCGGTCCAAAACGCGGCGACCTGACGAATCGCGTGTACTCCGGCATCGGTCCGACCGGAGCCGAGCAGGTTCGCGTGATGCCCTAAAATCCCTTCCAACCGTTTTTCGATCGTTCGTTGGATCGTCGGGACAGCGGACTGTGCCTGCCAACCGGAGTACTTCGTCCCGTCGTAGGAAAGCTCCAATTTGATGCGACGTTTCATGGGCCGTAGGTTTACTTATACTCTTCGCCGAATCCGTAATGTTCGACGACGTAATCAAGGTCCTTGTCCCCTCGGCCGCTGCAATTGACGAGAATCGCCCCGGTCCGGTGCTCCCGGGCCCATTTCATTGCATAGGCGACGGCGTGAGCGCTTTCGAGTGCCGGAATGATCCCCTCGTACCGCGAGAGTTTGAAGAACGCGTCGATCGCCTCCGCATCGGAAGCATCGACGTATTTTACCCGATCGATGTCTTTGAGGAAAGCATGTTCCGGCCCGACGGAAGGGTAGTCCAACCCGCTCGCGATCGAATAAACGGGAGCCGCGTCCCCTTCATCGTCCTGCAAAAGATAGCTTTCGAACCCGTGCAAGACCCCTTTCTTGCCGAACCGCATCGACGCGGCATGTTGCCCGAGGGCGGTGCCGGTCCCGAGCGGTTCGACGCCGAACAGGTCGACCGGATCGCCGAGAAAGCCGGAAAACATCCCGATCGCGTTGCTCCCCCCGCCGACGCAAGCGCAAGCGGCGTCCGGAAGGTGTCCGGTCATTTCAACGAATTGCTCCCGCGCTTCGATGCCGACGCACATTTGAAAGTCGCGAACCATCATCGGGAAAGGGTGCGGGCCGACGGCTGATCCGATGCAGTAAATCGAATCCTTGTAACTTTTCAAATACGATTCGAACGCCGAATCGACCGCTTCTTTCAGCGTTTTGAGGCCGTGCGAGACGGGGACGACCTTCGCCCCGAGAATTTTCATTCTCGCGACGTTCGGAGCCTGTTTCGCGATGTCGACTTCGCCCATATGCACTTCGCATTCCAATCCGAAAAAGGCGGCGGCCGTCGCGATCGCGACACCGTGTTGGCCCGCCCCGGTTTCGGCGATCAGCCGCTTCTTTCCCATGTAATGGGCTAAAAGCCCCTCGCCCATGCAATGGTTGAGCTTGTGGGCTCCGGTATGGTTCAGGTCTTCCCGTTTCAAATAAATTTGGCAAAGGCCCACTTTGCGGGAAAGCCGTTCGCAGTGATATACCGGCGTCGGCCGCCCTTGAAACTCCCGGCGAATGCGTCGCAGTTCGTTGATAAACCGGGCCGATTGGCAAATCGTTTGATAGGCGATCGAAATTTCTTCGAACGCGGGAACGAGTTCCGGCGGAAGATACGAGCCGCCGTATTCTCCGAATCGCCCTTGGGCATTCGGTTGGTTTTTAAAATAAGTCTGGTAGTCCATATTTTTTTCCTTGTTTGGCAAGAATGTGACAATAAAAAGAATGGTGATTTAATAAGAGATGTTTAAAATCGCGCCGCTGTTGTCGCAAAATTACATAAGGCGGCGGGGCCGCCAAGCAAAGAAGAGCGACCGAGAGGGCCAACCAAGGAATTCGCATCGGTCGGCAATTGTGGGGAACAGAATAAGGCCCATTTGAATAAGAATAGTGTCAAAACGCGATGTCGAAAATCAACGACTGCGGAAGATTATACAGAAGTCTTTGATTTCGGAAAAGGCGGCTTGTCAAAATTTTTTTCGAGAGTCGTTTAGCCGAGCGGCGCTGACGCCGGCGTCGCAACTGCGACAATTGCGACAAACTGGGGCGACTGCGTAAAATAAATTGCTCTATTCCTATTTCTTTTCGTTTCTTATAATTCGCACCGTTTTTTCTTTTCCGCTGTTTTCGCAAAATCGTAGCCCATGTTTCGCGGCAAAACCAAAATCGAAGCGCGACTTCGCACGAAAAGAGGCATTCTGCGGCAAGAGCCCCCTTTCTTGTTGCGGCTTTCTCTTCTCGTGCCTTGTTTCCTTCTGTTTTTTTTCTTCGTTTCCCCTCTTCGTAGCGGGGAAAAGGAGGCGTCGCGCCCCAGCTTCGATTCGGATTTTTCGCAAGAGCTTTCGCCGAACTTTTCGCTTTCCGATTCGGATTTTTTAACGCCTCCGAATCGACAACCGGCCCCGGTTGCGGAGAAAGAGTCGACCGTTTCCGCCGGACAACCGGCTCCCCTTGCCGTTAACCCGCCTCCGAATGTTCCCGCACCCCCGAAAGGGAGCGAGTTGATGCAGCTTAACATCACTTGGGGAGGCGGGGAGCCGCGTTGTTGGCAAGGTTCCTTTGCTCTTTCGGAAGGGCTGCTCCTTGACCCGGTTCCGCTTGGGAACGAATCGGACATACATGCTTCTTACCGCATCGAAAACGGGAGGTTGCTGTTCGCCCAAAGAGGGCCGAGACGCTTGAGCGGCGTTCAAATCCGGGTTTTCGGGCCGATGACCGCTTCGCTCCAGATTCGAATCGCGGGCGAGGCAGGGGAAAATCCGATCGAAAAAACGGTCCCACTGCAACAGTTGATCGCCGATTCCTGCGTCGTTCCCTTAGACAATCAAAACAACCGACTCAGCCTGCATCGCAGCGGCGGGGACGAGCTTGCCGTTTTGTTGAAGCGGCCGCATTTGGTTTTTTTCCCGAATGAGACGGTCGAATTCGAGGTGTTTCCCCGGTTTCTCGCGGTCTCCTTCGGCGAATCGCAGGTCCTTGAGATTGCCGTTTTCCGAGCCCGGACCGAAGAAAAGATTTCCGGCTTCGATCAGGAGATTCCGATTGCCCGCCGGAGAGACGCCGGTCCGATTCCCATCGTTTGCCGCCTACCGCAAGAGCCGGGGGTTTATGATATCGTTCTTTCGCTGAACCAACCGAAAAAGGGGGAATCGAAACTGCTCGCCTCTCTCCCTTCCGCCTTTTCCGCATTGACGAAGGACAAAGAAAAAGAGAAGGAAAAGGACCAGAAACACAAATTGGCCGAACGAGTCGTTCAATGTGTCGTCCTTTCCCCGAAGCGTCGTTTCGTTCCTCCGGCGGGAAATTTCGGGACGATCGCCGACCTCAAAACGGAGCCGGTCGCGATCGTCGATCCCGGTTTTCCCGAATGGTGGAAAGCGTTCGCGAAGACGGCGGCGCAATCCAAAACCGAGGAGAAGAAAAAATTCCTCCGGCCCGATCTTTCGCGTTGGACCGGCGTTCGGGGTTGGTCCAAAATTTCCCTCCCTTGGTCGCCCGGGGCGAAAAACGATCCCGAAACACCTCCGATCAAGGAGATCCCGCTTGCCGAACGGCTTTGGAGCGGTCCGCTCGGCAGCGGGCACCTTGCCTTGGAAAACGAGGTCTTCGGCACATTCGCGAGCTTGAAACCGAGCGGCAAAAACGACGTCGTTCCCTGGGAAGCGTATTCCGTTCCCGTTCAGAACCCGAACCTGCCGCATCTTCTCGAAATCGAATACATTTCCAATCGACCGCAGACTCTCGGCATCAGCATCGTCGAACCGATGCCGGACGGAACGGTTGTGCCGCTGATGATCGACAGCGGTCTCGACATTGCCGAGGAAATCGTGAGCGAAAAGACGCCGGAACGCGTTTTGACACACCGGATCGTCTTTTGGCCGAAAACCGAATACCCGATGATTCTCTTGACCAATCGGCAGAATCAACGACCGGCAACGTTCGGCAAGATCAAGATCTCCCGGATCACTTCCGAGTTGCCCCGGGCGTTTGCGGACCGGTCGGAACGGTTGTTCGCCGGTTATTTGCATCGGCCCTGCTTTTCGGAAAATTTTTCGGCCGGGAAAACGATCGGCGAAATGCAAAGCTCCGGCGTCAGCGACTGGGTTACATTTTATGATGGGGCGACCCGATTGGCCGAATACCTGCAAATGGTCGGATACGGCGGGGCGATGATCTCGGTCGCCGCCGACGGAAGCTCGATTTACCCGAGCGATTTGATCCGTCCGACGCCGAAGTACGACAACGGCATTTTCCAATTCGAAGGAGAAGACCCTGTTCGGAAAGACGTTCTCGAACTCCTCGCCCGAATCTTCGATCGGGAAGAATTGACGTTGATCCCGGCGATCGATTTTAGCGCGACGATTGAAAAACTGGAGCAACACATCCGGGCCGACGGGCGAGCTCCGGGCGAAAGCGGATTGAGTTGGGTCGGCCCGGAAGGTCAATCGCTCGTACAAACCCAGGGCACGAATTCCGGGCGGGCTCCCTATTACAATCTGCTCAATCCCATCGTCCAGGAAGCGGTTTTGGAACAAATCCGCGAACTCCTTTTCCGATACGGCAAGCATCCTTCGTTCGGCGGTATCGCGATTCAACTTTCCCCGGACGGCTTCGCCCAATTGCCGGAAGAGTACTGGGGAATGGACGATGAGACGATTCGGCGCTTTCAGTCGGAAACGCGAACGCAATTTCCCGAAGCCTCGGGGCCGGAACGTTTCGCGGTCCGGTTCGAGCACATTCGTTCCCATTGCCTGGAAACCTGGGTGCATTGGCGGGCTAAAACACTCGGCGAGTTTTACCTGCGGATGAGCTCGGAGATTTCGCGATACCGGAACGACGCGAAATTGTATTTTTCCGGGGCTTCGATGTTGGACGGTCCCCGGACACAGGGAGCGTTTTATCCCTCGTTTTCCCGACGCAACGCGGTCGGACAATCGCTGGTGTTGCTCGGATTCGATCTCGCACAATTCGAGGGAAATCCCGCGATCGTGTTCCCGAACCCGAAAAAAATCGCCGGTTCCTCGCAAATCGGCCGGCTCGCGACACAATGGGAAATGGAACAGTCGAAAATGGATGCCGCGTTTTTCCGATATTCCGCGAGTCCGGGAACACTCTTTTACAATCGCAGCGAGGAAATCCGCATCCCTTCGTTCGAGGAAAAGAGTCCGTATCAGCCGACGCGGTCCTGGTTCGCTTTGCAAGCGGCTCCCTCGGAAGAACAAAACCGCAAGCGGTTTGTCCGGCAATTGGCCGAGGCCGATTGTCAGATGTTTTTCGACGGCGGGCGGCTGCTTTCCCTCGGACAGGAAGAGGCGTTGATCGACATGATCGCGACATTTCGGCGATTGCCGAAGGTTCCCTTCCGGACGTTTGTCCCGAGCGATTCGCTTCCCGAATATTCCCCGTTCGCCGTTTCGACGGTTTCGAACAATCAATCGACGAGGTCCGAAGCGGAACAGGAAGAGGAAACCGTCCCGAAAACCGCTTCGATTCAACCGCTCACGATCCGATACGCCCAAACGAATCGGGGAACCTTTCTGTATGTTCTTAACAACGCTCCGTTTCATCTCGAAGCGCGAGTTGTTCTTTCGGCGTCGCCGGACTGCAAAATGACCGGGCTGAACGAGCGTCGTCCGATCTCCCCGCCGACCGTTTCCGGCCGACAGATGCGTTGGACGGTTTCCCTCCGACCGTACGATCTCATCGCCGTTCGGTTAAGCGATCCGCAAGCGCTGCCGCTTTTCGTTCAACTGGAAAGGCCGGAAACGATATGCGGAAAAAAAGGAGCGTTGACGAAAAAATTGGACCTGCTGATCAAGGCGACGAATACCCGATTCGAATGGTCGGGACTCCTCAATCCCGATTTCGAACTCCCTTCCCCGTCGAAAAACGCCGACGAAACGGTCGGTTGGGAGCGAATCGGGGACGACACGTTTTCGGCGAAGATCGATTCCCGAACCCGATATTCGGGCAACGCGAGTTTGAAGATGTCGAGTCCGGGAACTTCGGGCGGCATGATCAGCAACTCGTTCGAAGCCCCCGCTTCCGGGCGACTGTTCGTCAATTTTTGGCTCGGCGTTGCCGAGGACGCGGACGAATTGCCGCTTCGTTTGGCCCTGACCGGTTGGAGTCGGGGAACTCCGTTTTTGCGAACGGCGACGATCGGCCCGAACGTGCTCGCGGAAATCCGTCAAACCCCGGCGGTCGACGGGATGCATTGGCGCAACATCAACATTCAGTTTACCAACCTGCCGCTTTCGGATTTGAGTCCGCTCGCGATTCGGTTGGACCTGACCGGCCGGGGAACCGTTTGGGTCGACGAAGTGCGGATGCAATCGATCGCGTTGACGGAAGCGGAACGGACGGAAATGATGCGGCTGATCAGCGTCGCAGGTTTTCGGCAATCGAATGACCGCATTTCGGACGCGATCACGCTTTTGGAAGGGTTTTGGCCGCGATTGTTGTTGGAAAACGCGACTCAATTCGCGGCGGAAGCGGAACTCTCCGCATTTCCGTCCGTTCGGGCGACGAAAGCAACGCCCCAGCCGCGGTTCGGCAGCAAGTTCGTCCCGGAAAATCCGAAGCCGAAAGCAGAACTTCCGGAACCGGAACCGACGTCGTTTTTCGACCGCATCCGGAGTTGGTTCCCGCAGGGCAAAAGCGAAAAATAGAGTGGGACGAAAAGAGATTTACGAGTACAAAGTTAATGAAAATGACCAACGTCACCCCCGCGCAGGCGGGGGTCCAGAGTGAAACCGTAATTTCTGGATCCCCGCCTGCGCGAGGATGACGGATTTTTATTCTGTATTCTCGAAGGTCAAATCTTAACTTTGCGCTCGTACAAGGAAAAAGTGCAATGCTCAACCGAACGCCTTTTTCAGTTCGGCGGCCTTGTCGGTTTTCTCCCAGGTAAACTCCGGCTCGTCCCGGCCGAAATGTCCCCCGGCCGCCGTCTTGCGGAAAATCGGGCGCCGCAAATCGAGCACCCGGATAATGCCGCTCGGGGTGAGTGGGAAAATTTCGCGAATCACCTTCGAGAGTTTGATCTCATCGACCTTGCCGGTGCCGCGGGTATCGACCATCACGCTGACCGGATCCGGGACGCCGATCGCATAGGCCAATTGAATCTCACAGGAATCGGCGAGACCGGCGGCGACGACGTTTTTCGCGACGTACCGGGCCATATAGGCGGCACTGCGGTCGACCTTCGTCGGGTCTTTGCCGCTGAACGCTCCGCCGCCGTGCGAAGCCCAGCCGCCGTAGGTGTCGACGATGATCTTCCGGCCCGTCAAACCGCAATCCCCGTGCGGACCGCCGACGATAAACTGACCCGTCGGGTTGACGTGATACTTGATACCCTCGCAATCGAGGCCTTTCGGCAAACAGGGCTGAATGATGTTCGGGATGATGAAATCGGCGATCTCCTTTTGATGAACCTGCGGCCCATGCTGCGTCGAGACGACCACGGTGTCGATCCGAACCGGTTTGTGGCCTTCGAATTCGACCGTAACCTGACTTTTACTGTCCGGACGGAGCCAGGAAACGACCTCGTCGAACCGGGCTTCGGTCAGTTTGTTCGTGATTCGGTGCGAAAGGGCGATCGGAAGCGGCATCAGCTCCGGCGTATGGTTACAGGCGTAACCGAACATCATTCCCTGGTCGCCGGCCCCGATTTCCCCGGCATGTCGGCCGCTGGCATCATCATTGACCCCTTGGGCGATATCCGGGCTTTGGCGGTCGAGCGAGACCATAACGGCACAGGTGTCCGCGCTGATGCCCCATTCGTCGTTGATGTAACCGACCTTCCGGATCGTGTCGCGGACGACGGTTGGGTAATCGATTTTCGCCTTTGTCGTGATTTCCCCGGCGATGATCGCGATTCCCGTCGTTACCATCGTTTCACAGCCGACCCGGCTCATCGGGTCTTCGGCGAACAGGGCATCGAGAATACCGTCGGAAATCTGATCGGCGAGTTTGTCGGGATGCCCCATGCTGACCGCTTCACTTGTAAACAAACGCTTCGTCACGTTTTATTCTCCTTGAAATGTAATGATGTTGAAAAAAGGGGATGTGCGATTACAGGATTAAAAATCTGACCTTCGAGGAAGCAAAGTAAAATCCGTCATCCCCGCGCAGGCGGGGATCCAGAGATTACGCTTTCCCTCTGGACCCCCGCCTGCGCGGGGGTGACGAAGGTTATTGCATTAATTTAGGGCAAGTACAATTTGACCATCTGGAAACAATCTTACTCTTCCAATTCTTCGAGGGCTTCCTGCAGTTTGTCTTTCGGTTGAACCCCGGTCATTCTCTGGGCGACCGCTCCGTTATTGAAAAACAGGATCGTCGGCAACATGCTGATCCCGTACTTCGCGCCGATGTTCGTGCACTCGAACACGTTGACCTTGGCGATCACAGCGTCCTGCTCGTTTTCGGCGGCCAGTTCCTCCAAAATCGGAACCAGCGCCCGGCAAGGCCCGCAGGTCGGCGACCAAAAATCGACCAGGACCGGCAATTCCGATCGCAACACGACCTCGTCAAAATTTGCTTCCGTCAGTTCGAGAACAGACATTTTCTTATAAGGCTATAGGCTAGTAGACTATAGACTGTAGGGGGGCATTTTCCGAGCTGTTTTTGAATCGTACCGAATTAGGAACTTTATGTTCGTATCGTTCCGGATTAACAAACACAATTCCTACAGCCTAAAGCCTATAGTCTACAGCCTTTGAAATTCATCCTTTTTCGAATTCGAAATCGTCCGGGACATAAAGCAGTCGCCCGCAGGAACTGCAACAGATCGGTTTGCCTTGAATCACCTGGGCGATGAAATGGATCGGCAGGGTTTGGTTGCAGCCGCCGCAAAATTTGCGATTGACGACCAGCGCGAGCGCCGCATCCCCGCCGTGCGAGCGGACCAACCGGTTGTATATCTCGCGGAAATCGCGGGACAATTCGCTTTCCGCCCCGTTCAACTCCGTCGTGCAACGTTCGATCTCGGCCCGGATCGACGGCTCTTCCTCGGCGAACGTCTTTCGTGTCTTCTCGAAAAGCTGCTGCGCTTTCGCAACCTCCGCTTCGGCGGCGGCGACGGTTTCGCGAAATTTTTCGCTGATTTCCATTGCCTCGAGCGCTTCTTCGGCCAAAACCGCGCTCGCGGTTTCGTCGGTCGCGATCTGCGATTTCAACGCTTGGTATTCCTTGTTCGTTTTCGCCTCGGAAAGTTGCGATTTCCGCCGTGCAATCGCCGCTTCACCTTCGTTGCTTTGTTTTTCCTTGCCTTTGGCCTCAAGAATCAACTGCTGCTGCTTGCCTTGGATCGTCTCCAACTGGGTCACGAGCTGCCGAACACTCGCGTCTTGCGATTTGAGCAGGATCGGGCCTCGCCGCAAACGACCGTTCAAATCGCTCAATTGTCGTTGAATGCGGTCCAATCGCCCCAAAAGTTCCGTCAAGCCGCCGGTTACTGCCATTGTCCGAGAAAAAATAAGAATAAGCATGAATATTTCGATCAATCGGCCTGCTATTTTACACGATCCCCAAGGAAAAAACACCCCCCGGCGAGAGGATTGAGGGTTCGTTTTTATTGGTCTGCGCGAAATTCAATACTTTGCAATCCTCCTGCCGCTTCGCCCTTGGTTGTTTCCCGGCTTTTCGCCCGGTATAATACTATTTTGCGGTCGTTTTCCCGCGTTCCAATATTATTCCGTCCCTCATCCTTGAAGGTGTACCGTTGGCCCAAAAATACCTTTTGCCTTGTTCCTGCGGAAAAACCGTTCCTATTGAAACCTCGCAAGCCGGCGGGGAAGTCCGTTGCGATTGCGGAGCGACGCTGAAAATCCCTTCCCTGTTGAAAATCAAAAATTTGCCTTTGGAAGGGAGTTCGGAGCCGTCGGCTTCCGGTTCCGCCGGGCAGCGACAACCCGGCGAAAAGGCTCCCGGCTCGAAAAAAAATGCCGCCCAAGGCGGAAAAATCAACACGACCCTTTTGGCTTTCGGCCTCGTTTTGACAATCGCTTCCGGATGCTTGTTGGGATACGTCGCCTTGAGAACCTACCCGAAACCGGAAGATGTCCTCAAAAAGCAAACCTCTTTCACTCACGGAGACGACAAGGGTATTTATCGGGATTCGACGCCGCTTTCGGACGAGGAAATACGAATCATGCAAATTTCGGAACAGGATCTCTTTTTCCTCCCGCCGATCGAATCAATCATGTATTGGGATATGCTCAAGGAGGGAACGATGATGAGCGCGAATTTCCAGGATAATTTCCAAGCCCTGGTCGACGCCTACCGTCTTCGCTGTGCCGGCTGCGGCCTCCTTGTCCTCGTTTCGCTCGGCGTGTTGGTTTCTTCCTTTATTTTTACGAGCAGGAAAATCATCGGCGTACAAAGAGGCGTCGAATGGAAATGATCGAGACCGGTACGCGGAAATCAGCCGCGTTTCCTTTTCCCGATCCCCAAGAGTTTTTGTTGTCGGAACTGATCTGATTCTCTTTTTTGTTTTTTACATTTGAAGCTATTCGAAAAATTATGGATTCTCCTCAAATCAAACGGGCGATTATCAGTGTCAGCGACAAAATGGGCCTTTCGGCTTTTGCCAAGGGGCTGGTCGCCGCCGGGGTTGAAATTTACAGCACCGGCGGGACCAGGAAGCACTTGCTCGCCGAAGGGCTCCCGGTTCGGGATATCGCCGAATACACCGGCTTCCCGGAAATGATGGGCGGTCGGCTCAAAACGTTGCACCCGAAAGTGTACGGCGGGATTCTTTGCCGTCGCGAAAATCTCGAAGACATGAAAGCGCTCGTCGAGCACGGCATTCACAGTTTCGAACTCGTCGTCGTCAACCTTTATCCGTTCGAAGCGACCGTCGCCAAGGAAAACGTCACCGAAGAGGAAGCGATCGAAAACATCGACATCGGCGGGCCGACGATGATTCGCGCCGCCGCCAAGAATCACCGGTATGTGACCGTCGTTACCCATTCAGAACAGTATTCGCATGTTTTGGAACAGGTTCAATCGAAAGGGGCGACGACATTGCAGTTGCGACGCTCGCTCGCGAAAGACGCGTTTGTGCACACGGCCGGATACGACGCCGCGATCGCCCAATTTTTTATCGAACAGAGCGAAGAGGGGACATTCCCGAGCCGGCTCAATATTTCCTACAAGCGGAGCGTCGTGCTCAGATACGGGGAAAACCCGCACCAACAGGCCGCGCTGTACGTCGATCCGAAATCGAAAACGCCCAATGTCGTAACCGCCCGACAGCTGAACGGCAAAGAGTTGTCCTATAACAACCTCCTCGATTTGGATTCGGCTCTCGCGATCGTCCGGAATTTTGCGCGGCCTTCGGTTTCGGTCATTAAGCATAACAATCCCTGCGGGGCGGCCTCCGCCGAACGGATGGTCGAGGCTTTACGCAAGGGAATGGAAGGGGATCCGCTCAGCGCGTTCGGCTCCGTGCTCGGGTTCAACGGCATCCTCGACGCCGAGTGCGCCGAATACCTTTCGACGCCGAACCTGTTCGTCGAGGCGATCGTCGCCCCCGAATTTTCCGAAGAAGCCCTCGAAATCCTGAAAACCAAGCCGAAATGGAAGGCCAACGTTCGGCTGCTTCGGGCCGGGTCGCTCGACCGCAAGCCGAGCCGTTGGATCGTCCGGCCGCTCGAAGGGGGAGCGCTTTTGCAGGAAGCCGACATC
>JAVBQI010000065.1:0-7383 GCA_031549145.1 Thermoguttaceae bacterium
CTTTTTCTCAAAAAAAATCGATGCGGCGCCGCGCCCTTCAGGACGGGTTTTCTCCGGCAACCCGCTTCCTTAGGGGCGCGGCTCCGATCGCGTTGTTCGAATTTTTCCGAAACCCAACAATCTTTACAGCCGGATGATCGAGGCTCCCTTCGCGGGGCGGGTCACGAAAATCGTCGGCTCCGGCCGCGAGCGGGATTTGTAGCCTTTTCGAATCGCTTGGGAAATGGTGTCGATTTTGTCCGTTTTGACCAGCGAAACCGTACAGCCGCCGAACCCGCCGCCGGTCATTCGCGAGCCGATCATCCCCCCTTCGGCCCCGATTTGCCGGGCGATGTCGACCAAGAGGTCCAACTCCTTGCAGCTGACTTCGAAATCATCCCGCAAGGAATCGTGGGAGGCGTACATCAGCTTGCCGCAGGCTTTCCAATCGGATTTCGCGAGGGCTTCGGCCATATTCGCGGTCCGGAGATTTTCCGTGATCACATGCCTCGCCCTGCGGAACGCGACATCGCTCCCGAATTCCCTGGTCAGTTTCGTTTTGGCCGCCCGCAGGGATTCGAGCGTCGTGTCCCGGAGGAAAGAGACCCCCAGCATCTGGGCCGCCTTCTCACACTGATCGCGTCGGGTCGGGTATTCGCTCCCGGTCAATTTGTGTTTGACATTCGAATTGATGATCATCACGGAAACGGCCGGATTGCCCATCGGAATCATTTTCGGGGTTTTCGTCCGGCAATCCAAGAGCATCGCGTGCCCTTCCTGCCCCAGGACGGAAATCATCTGGTCCATAATTCCGCAGGGCATTTTCGCGAAAAGGTGTTCCGCTTTTTGGCAAATCAGGGCTTTTTTGACCGGATCAAGCCGGACGGCGGCCATTTGTTCGAGCAGCGTCGCCGTCGCGACCTCGAGCGCGGCACTACTCGAAAGTCCTCCGCCCAGAGGAATGTTCGAGTTAATCACGGCGAGAAACGGATCGACCTGAACGCCCCCTTCCCGGGAGCAGGCGATTGTTCCTTGAACGTAGCTGGGCCAACCGACCTTCTCCGTAGGGGTGATCTCCCCTTCGACGAGGACTTCGGCGGAGGAATTCGTGTTACAGCTGAAAAGCGTCGCCCGACGGCCTTCCGAAGGGGCGGCGGCGATCACGGTGCACCGCTCGATCGCGATCGGCAAGACCAATCCGTCGTTGTAATCGGTGTGCTCGCCGATCAGGTTGACCCGACCGGGGGCGGCCGCGTACCAGACCGGGGCGACTCCGAAGCGTTTGATAAATTCCGTGCGGGTCGATTCGACCAATTCGTTGAAATCCGACATAAAAAGCAAGTGAGAAGTGGGAAGTAAGGAGTGAGGGAGCCCATTGAGCCGGTACTCCGCGATTTTCAATTCCGCTTTTTCAATTTTCGAGAGAGCTCGTTTCTAGCCGTTCGGCGCATCGGCCGTAATCCGTTTGCAGAGTTGAACGAGGTTGTCTTTGGCTTCGGTAATCTCCTTGAGATCGGCTTCGTCGCGAATCAATGATTCGAGGGCTCCCGCCGCGGGGCTCAGTTGGGCGAAACCGTAACTACCGGCCGCCCCTTTGAGTTGGTGTACCGTCCGCTCCAATTCCGACCAGGATTGCGACGAAAATTCCTCTTCGATTTTGGCGATCCGGCTCGGCATCTCGTTGACGAACAAGGCAACGATTTCGCGTAAATCCTCATCCTCGGAGAGGCACGAATAAATCAGTTCGGAATCTTGTAATGGTAAACTCATCTTTATGAATTTTTCAAACGATAATCGAAGTGTCTTTCGGCAAACAACAAAATACGGTCGCCTGAAAAAGGCGGCTCTTATTTTATCTCAAAAGCCGCCCGGTGTGCAAGTAGGAGAAACGATCCGTGCCGCAAAGATTCGGAAAAATGCCCGCTCCGGTCTTCCCCCTTGACAAAAAGGCGGTTTTGGCCTAATTTTGTGCTGTCATTTTGGGTCGAGAAACGCTCTTTTGCGGGCGTGTGCCCGCCTTTTCCGTTGGAACCCCGTAATTATTGTCAAGGAGAATTACCTCGTGTCGATCAGCGAAAGAAAAAAAGAATTGAAAAAACGTCGTAAACGAAGAGAAAAATACGCTCACATGAAAGCCAAATTGGGCAAGGCCGACGGCGGAACCAAGGAAAAAATGGCCGAGCAACTTCGAAAAATGACGATCGGCGCGGAAGACCTGATCAAAGCCTGGGGACTGGAATAAGGTTGAAAATCAGATTTGTGTGCCTCATTTAAGCGGCACCATTCGAATACACAACAAAGGGAAAAGGATTTTTTTCGATCCTTTTCCCTTGTTTTTTTGGATTCTCCGGCGGTTTCGTCGAAACCGCCCAACCTTTTTGATTTTCTGGTTTCCGTTTCTTATGAACCGCAAAAGGAATATCGGCAGCACCCCCGGGGAAAAAGAGGCGCTGGGGTTACGGATTATCGGCGGGCGGTTTCGCGGGAGCAAGTTGGCCTATTCGGGCGACAACCGGGTCCGGCCTATGAAAGACCGCGTTCGTGAGGCGGTTTTCAATCTGATCGGGCCGGACGTTCGCGGGAAACACGTCATCGACCTCTTTGCCGGGACGGGCGCCCTTTCTTTGGAGGCGATCAGCCGGGGGGCGAATTTCGCGACCATGATCGAGTTGCATCTCCCGACGGCGAAGAACGCCCGCCTCAACATCGAATCGCTGGAACTGGAGCAACACTGCCGGCTGCTCTCGACAGACGCCTTTTATTGGGCGAAAACCCGGGAGCAATTCGAATCGCAGGGGCCTTGGCTGGTGTTCCTCAGCCCTCCTTACGATTTTTTCGTTTCTAAAAAGGAGTCAGTGCTTGAGATGCTGCAGACCCTTTCCGAGGCCGCCCCGGAGGGTTCAATCTTCGTGATCGAAGCCGATTCCCGGTTCGATTTCGCGTCGCTGCCGTTTGAAATTCCGGAGAAAAAGCGACGTTCTTACCCCCCGGCCGAAATCGGCATTTTCGTCAAACAAGGCTGACGGGGGTTTTCGTCATTTCAATAACAGCCGGAAAGGGCCGTACTCGGCGTATTGACGGTTCCGAACATGTCTTTTATGCAAACAAAAAGAGCCGCAAGTGTAGCGGAGCGTAACTTGTGGACCTTGTACACGACCCGTAAGTTGCTTATCGAAGCACTGCTCTTTTTTGCCTGTTTGAGGAAACCGCATGGGAGGGAGCATGCCAACAACCAATATGCCCGGCAATCCCGTCGATTTGATGATGCGATGAGCGGAAGTCGTTTGCCTCGCCCTGGTTGCGCGAAAGATGGGTTGCGCGATTGCGGAGGATGGGACATATTGGCAAGATCGTTTTTCGTTTTGCCCACCCTTTTCCCACGGAGCCCGATCATGCCGCGACCCAAATTGACCGACGACCAAATTCTGGACGAAACCGAAGCCTTATTCCTCGAACAAGCCAAAGCCTATTTTCGTGATCTGCGACAAACCGCCCAAAACGCCCCCTACGGAAAAATCATCGCCAACGCCGACGCCTACGCCGTTCAGCACGGCCGCGAACTCATCCGAAAATCGCTCGAAAACATCGTTCAAGAACAGAACGATCTGCTCGAAAAAAAACGGAACTCCGACAATGTTCCTGCGGACGAAAGCGAGAACATCTCGGATACCGGAACCATCAAACATTGAGCGCCGCCGGTGAATTCGGTACGAAACGACTTTACTAGGGATGCGTCGTTTGTCGAACGAATATTCACCCGACCGACGAGCCACTCGGAATTAACGGACGATATACCGTCGGCCTGCGCGACCTCGCCGTCTACGCGGCCGCCGACGGCTCCTTCGCCAAGGCGGAAAAAAGACTCGAAAAATTCTGCGGGATTTCCATTTCGGAAAATACGATCAAGAAACTCTGCGACGACGAGTCGCTCGAGATGGAGCGTTGGCAGAAGACCGATCCGCTTTCGACGCTGGAATTTCAAGCCTCGGAAGGCGAAATCGAATTCACGACCGATGGCACGATGGTCAACACGACCGAAGGTTGCTGGCGTGAAGTCCGCGTCGGCATCTTTTCGAAACGAGAATTGGGGCCGTCCGCGACGCCGGATGAATGGGCGACGCGAAACTTGCCGAGACCGCATGCCTGCATCGCCTTCGCGGCGTTGGAAGAGAAGGATGTTTTTCGGCGTCGTTGGGGGGCGTGGGTGAACCGCTTGAAGATTGCGGACCGACTGACGAAGATGTCGGTGTTGGGAGACGGCGTCCACTGGATCTGGGACGCCGCGTCGCTGGAGTTCGGCAAGACGCAAGAGAATCTCGACGTTTATCATGGCCTGGAAAACCTGAGCGATTGCGGCAAGATTCTTTTCGATCCGGCGTCGGCGGAATTCACCCAATGGCGGGAGGAAACGCGACGATTGCTTTTGGAAGAGGGATACGATGGCATACACGGATTTTTGGAAAAACATCGCATGGCAGAGGAGTGGGCGGCGTCGGCGAGTGAGGACACGCGGGAAAAGAAGCGGCTCCAGGCCCGGATCGCGGCGTTGGCGTCGTCGGACGGCTATTTGACGTGGCACCGGGAGCGGTTGGAGTATCGAAAGCGTTTATCGGAGGGCCGCGCGATCGGGAGCGGGCAGGTGGAGGGGGCGTGTAAGAACTTGATCGGTGCAAGGTTAAAGCAGACGGGGGCGAGATGGCGGGTGGACCGAATCAACCGGATGGGCGTGATCTGTTCGCTTTTTTACGGCGACCAATGGGACGCCTATTGGAAAAACGCCGGGTGATTACCCACAAAACTTGCGCACACCCTACGCCCTGTTTTTTGACATTCTCCCCTTGACGAGGGTGGGGATTCGGATAAGATGGGCTATTCGATAATTTGTCGGCTGTCAACCTTCCTTATGAGAAGGGGGACGACAGCGGGCGAGGCCGGATCGAGCGATCATTGCGGGTCTTATTGTGCTGGTGATAAAAGGTGAATGGAGCGGCATTTTGTACGGAGCGAAGCGAAGTTCAAAAAATGCCGCAGCCCTTGTCGAATTGAGAAATGGACAATGGGACAAATTTAGCGCCTTATCAATAACACTGTGCGTGGTCTATTTTAAAGAGGGGATTGTAGCTCAGTTGGTAGAGCAACGGACTTTTAATCCGTAGGTCCCGGGTTCGAGCCCCGGCGATCTCATTTTCTAACTCTTTTGGTATTCGGTGG
Organism: Thermoguttaceae bacterium; assembly: GCA_031549145.1. GTDB lineage: Bacteria > Planctomycetota > Planctomycetia > Pirellulales > Thermoguttaceae > JAVBSX01. The sequence continues at coordinate 5,191 of JAVBQI010000065.1, forward strand.
TTACGACGCCGCCGAATGCCACCCATTTCGCTGAACATTCCAAAAGGTGCCGAAAAAGGTACCGTCAGGAGTAAGTGCTCCAGGAATCGCATTGTTGCCTGACTTTCATTTGGTTGGATAATTGGTGGTGTCATCGGTCCGGTCGTCGGATTGAATTCTTCATGCCACCAGCCACCAATACTCCATGCCACGCATTCGTTACACGGACGAAGTCCGCCAACAGGCACTCAGCCTTGTTCTGGATTCCCATCTTCCCATCGCCCAGGTCGCTCGCGACACCGGTTGCTCCATCAACACGGTTCATCTCTGGTTGAAACAACATCGTCGCCAACAAGATGGTCGACCAGCAGGTCAACAGGACGAGAAGGCGACCTTCGTTCCGGTCAACATCATCGATGCCGGACAGCATCCCGTTGAAATCCTGATGCCCAACGGGATCACCATCAAGTTGACGGACGCCTCGCCCCGATACGTCGCCGAACTCCTGACCGTCCTGGCATCATGCTGAGCATTCCGACCGACACTCGCATTTCGCTCTACACCTCGCCGGTCGACATGCGAAAATCCTTCAACGGCCTGCTCGGAGTCGTTCGCAACACGCTCGACGCCGATCCGCTCGACCGGCATCTGTTCGTCTTTCTTAATCGTACCAATACGCTCGCCAAGATTCTTTATTGGGACGGCGACGGCTTCGCCATCTGGTACAAACGTCTCGAAACCGGCACCTTTCGCTTCCCGTCCCGCACCGGCGAATCCAACTCCATCGAGATCACCCGTAGCGGCTTGTCGATGATTCTTGAAGGCATCGATTTGTCTCAATTGCCAAAACGAAAACGTTTTTCTTTGAAATCCCCCTGAATTTCGCAAGACTCCTATTGCGCCATCTTGAAGAGCATGTACACTATGGAACATGGTGTACGACAAGAGTAATGTGCCGAGCGATACGGCTCTTCTTCAGGAACTGGTGGTCAATCAGTCTCAAACGATTGCCGCCTTGACGGAGGAGGTCCGTCGATTGACGACGCTCATCGAAAAGTTTTTCGGCAAGTCGAGCGAGAAACTCCCGAAAGAGAAACCTTCGGAAACGCCGGGGATTCCGACACCAAAACAAAAACGCGTGAAGAACGGCGGCGGCGGTCGGAATGAACTTCCGGCGTCCTTGCCGCGTATCGAAAAACGGATCGACGTTCCCGAGGAAGAGCGGAGATGTTCCTGTTGCGGTATTCCGTTCAACTTCATCGGCGAGGAACGTTCGGAACAACTCCATTTCAAGCCGATGGAGTTGTACGTCGTCGTACAAGTATTGGCGAAGTACATGGCGGCCTGCAAGTGCAGTGAAAAACGCAGCGCGACGGCGGAACCGCCGATCCGGGCCATCGACAAGGGAATCGCCTCGACATCATTACTGTCCATTATTGCGGTGATGAAATATCTCGATCATCTGCCCTTGGCACGGCAGGCGACGCAACTGTTCCGGCGCAGCGGCGTCGAATTGGCGCAAAGCAGCATGTGCCGATGGATGGGAAGCATCGCCGACCTGTTGTTCCCGCTGTATGACTTGATGCACGAACAAGTGCTCCGGTCCCATGTTTTACAGGTCGATGCAACCACGGCGAAATATATCGATCCGCAAGTTCGAGGCAAGGCGAAGCAGGGAACGGTCTGGGGATACAACGGCGATCACGAACACCCCTACGTGCTGTACGAATTTTTGACGCACGGTCGTCGCGAAGGGCCGGAAGCGTTTTTGAAACAGTATCACGGCTACTTGCAGTGCGATGCTCATTCGGTCTACGACCAAATCTTCGCACCGGCCGACGCTGCGCGGCCCGTTCCCGTCGAAGTGGGCTGCTGGGCACACGGTCGCCGTAAGTTCTACGATTCGAGGGAGCAGAACAAAGAGGCGTTCGTCGTTCTCGACATGATCGGCGGCTTGTACAAACTGGAACGAAAATGGAAGAAGGCGACCCATGAAGAACGACATGCGTTACGCCGACAACAAGCCATACCGGTTCTCAATGATATTTTCACTTGGTGTCACGACCATCACAACAAGTTCCTGCCGAAAGATCCTTTGTCCGGCGCGATACAATATGCGATCAACCACGAAGCCGCGTTGAGAAGGTATAGTGAAGACGGCCGACTGGAGATCGACAACAACGCGGCGGAAAGAGTATTGCGATTGATCGCCAT
>JAVBQI010000044.1:0-41620 GCA_031549145.1 Thermoguttaceae bacterium
TCATCGGCGATGATTTGCACGGGAAATTATCGAAAATCGGGCTTGTGCCGGCGCGTCGAACATCGACGCTGGAACAGTTTATCCCGGCATACATCGCGCAATTGGATAACGCGAAAGACACCAAAATCAATAAAACCCAGACCGCAAAAACTCTCTATGCGTTTTTCGGAGAAAAACGAAACCCGGCGACGATCACGGAAACTGAAGCGAAGGATTTCCGTGCCTTCTTGCTTTCTCACCGGATGGACAGAAAAGGGAAAATGGTCAAATCGAATTCCGTCAAATCTTCGGTTGTCTGGAAACGATTGCAGCACGCCAATGAGTTTTTCAAGGCAATGCTGGAAGATCGTGTCATCAACTCCAATCCTTTTAGAAAAGTCAAATATAGGGCAGACTACGGCGAAGAACGCAAATTTTACGTTTCGGTGGAAGATATCCTCCGGGTTATGGAATACGCCCCGGATGCGGAATGGCGACTGATTATTGCCTTGTGGCGTTTCGGCGGATTGCGGCAGTCCAGCGAGGTTTTGCGTTTAAAATGGGAGCAAGTCCATTGGGATCAGGGCAGAATCACCGTTCCCAGCTGCAAAACGGCAAGGCACGGGAAAAGAGAGCGTGTTATCCCCTTTTTTCCGGAACTCGAAGAGCCGTTACGGGAATGTTACGAACAGGCCGAACCGGGAGCGATTTACTTGATCGAAAAACACTGTCCGGCCAAGATGAAAAAATCGAAAGACCGCGAAGACGGCAACCGGGAAGCCAATTTGACGACCACATTCGATAAGATCGTCGTCCGAGCCGGTCTGAATCCGTGGCCGATGCCGGGAAACAATTTACGCGCTTCTCTCGTGACGGATTTATACAATGACAAATATCCGGGACTCGGACTCCACACGATTGCGGAATGGCTCGGGCATTCCCCGGCAACCGCTCTCAAGCATTACGCGCGTGTCAGGAACGAGGATTTTGAAAAAGTCCGCCCCAAAACACGTTCCGAGGCCAAAAACACCCTCGAAAACGCCCTAAGTGTCGATATTCTCGATAGTAAGGCTCAAAAATCCATTGCGCAGAATCGTGCGCAGTCAGCGTCGGTAAGGGGCGGAAATCGGCTGAAAAGCGTCGAAAACGATCTTTCGGCCAAGAAACGCAAAACGGTCGTAACGTCCCGCGTTTGCAGGAGGTTACGACCGGGTTCAACGCCTTGCGGCATCTTTGACGACCGCACTAAAAACGGCCAAGTACCCCCTAGGGGAATCGAACCCCTGTTACCGGACTGAGAATCCGATGTCCTAGGCCACTAGACGAAGGGGGCAAATCAGGCGGAGATAACGTGCTTTCGAACTCTCGGTATCGCAAAACGCGGCCTGCAAGAACGACGCACTCTTACTCGCTCGCCCATTATCAAGGACAACGAGACATTTTCGCCGATTCCGGTTTTCTGTCAATCGGGGGGACGGTGGCCCACAAGACAGTTGCGTTGTCATTGAGATTCGTCGATCACGCAAAAAACGTAACCGTTCACGTTTTTCTTACTTCGCCCCCGGATGCAGATAAGATGTCCGTAGCCCAGAGATTCGCAGCGATTATCAAAAACAAGGCCGTCACTCCCCTCACAGCGAGAAATATCCCTCTTGGAAATGGTTGCAAACCGCACTCACAGAGTGCGGCTCGACATTATATTCGCGGTCTGTCAGGATGTGAAGCGTAAGGCTTGAAAGGACAAGAAAGAATTGTCTGGATTCGCAACCCCGTTTCGTGCGTCTGTTTTCGAAAATACCATTTTATTTTCGACTCCCTTGTCGGCGTTCCAGCCGCGGGTATATAATCATCCGTTTATCGTCGGTTCTTTCCCAACAATCCCGGCTCGGTATCCCCGAATTTTATTGACAAGGTGATAAAATTTGACCCGTTGTTATTCCCACGATTTGACATGGTTCGCGGTATCTTGAATTTCGTTGCATTTCGTACAAAATACCGCTCCGTTCATATTATATCACCAGCACAATAATGAACAGAGTTGACAATTACCGTTTGAACCTTGGTTCCGCCCAATATGCTCCGATCGTGGTCGGCGGCATGGGTGTCGATATCTCGACCTCGGAGCTGGTTTTGGAGACGGTTCGACTCGGGGGGATCGGCCATCTTTCCGATGCGATGGTGCCCGCCGTCTGCGACCGGCTGTTCGGCACGAAATACGTCGCGAACAAAGTCAAGCGGTTTCAGGAACAGCAGGCGACCTCTTTCGACGAAGCCCGGATCCCTCTCTATGATCCGCACGAACTTCGGCTCGCCCAAATGCAGTACATCGAACATACCGTCGCGAAGAAGCAGGGTTCCGGCGGGATTTTCGTCAATTGTATGGAAAAGGTCTTAATGGGCGCTCCGAGCGAAACCCTGGCCGTTCGGCTGATCGGGGCATTGGACGCCGGGGTCGACGGCATCTCGCTTTCCGCCGGGCTGCACAATCATTCCCTACGAATGATCGAACATCATCCGCGGTTCCGGGACGCGAAAATCGGCATATTGGTTTCCAGTTGGCGGGCCTTGAAAATTTTTCTCCGCACGGCCCAGCGTGTCAACCGAATGCCCGATTACATCGTCGTCGAAGGTCCCCTCGCCGGGGGGCATCTCGGTTTCGGATTCGATTGGGCTGAATTCAATCTTGAAACGATTTTCCTCGAAGTTCTCCAAAACTTGGAGGCCGAGGGCTTGAAGATTCCGGTGATCGCCGCCGGCGGACTTTTCGATTCGCAGGATGCTTTGCACTATCTCGAGCGAGGAGCGGCGGCCGTTCAGGTCGCGACCCGATTCTCGATTGCCAAGGAAAGTGGGCTTTCCGCGGAAACCAAACAAGCCTATATCAACGCGAAAGAGGAAGATGTTCTCGTCGCGGGCATTTCACCAACCGGGTATCTGATGCGGTTGCTTCGCGAGAGCCCTTGCCTCGGTTCGAATATCTCCCCCCGCTGTCTGCCGCTCGGTTTCGCCCTCGACAGCAAGGGACGATGCCCTTACCCGGGGGAATATCTCGCGACGGGAACGAATTCGGCGGGGGAAAAATTACCGGTTCTCGAAAAAGTGTGCCTGTGCCAACACATGATCCGGTACGATTGTCATACTTGCGGTCAAAACGTCATCCGGCTCAAGGAAAAGGTGAAACAAGGGGCCGATGGGGCCTACATTCTCCCGAGCACGGAAGAGATTTTTAACGATTACATGGGGAAATAGTCGTTAAACCGCGGGGTACCGGCTAAATGGGTAAGGAGTGCCGGTTTGCGGTAATTTTTTTGAAAAAGGTGTTTTTCCTCTGGAAACGCCTGCTCTTTTTTCCTATACTCCGCCGATTTCTTGCGGTCGAAGTCGTTAAAATTCCGCAAAAATACGACCTTTGTTTTTTTGAGATGTCAAATTTCAGCAGCCGTCAAATCATCATTTTTTCCGCGATTATCGCGGTTTTGCTAGGCTCCGAAGGGTGCGTGAGGCGACGGTTGACGGTTCGTTCCGACCCTCCGGGGGCGGCGGTCTATCTCGATAATGAAGAGCTGGGTAAGACGCCGATCTCGCGAAATTTTGATTATTACGGAAAACGGGAGCTCCGTTTGGTCAAAGAAGGGTATGAAACGCATACGGAAATGATTTCGCTCCCCACGCCTTGGTACGAATGGCCAGGCCTCGACTTCTTTTCCGAAGTCTTAACGCCTGGGGAAATCACGGACCGACGGCATTTTCATGTTCGTATGAAACCCCAAAATGTCGTCGCTCCCGACAGTTTGATCGCCGATGCCGAGCGAATGAAGGCTCTTGCCCATTCGGGCGGAACCTATCGGGTTGACAGTTCCGTTCCGACGTATCCGGTCCCGACGGTCTCCCCGACACCCGATCCGGCCCAGCCGTTCCCGGCGCCGCCGATTCCGCAGTATCCGGAACCTGAACCGATGCCTTTGCAAGGCCCGCCGGTTCCTAACCCGACGTTACAAACCCTCCCGCCGGTCCCGCCGGCTCCCTACCAGCAGTCGCCGGGTGCGAACGCGGTTCCGTACCAATAGTCCCTTTAACGTATCACCGATCTCAAGAGAGGCAAGGATGCCCGATTTTCCAAGGCCAATCACCATCCTTTTCGCGTTGGCTTTTTTGATTCCCGGCGGGGAATGTTCCCGAACGTTCGCCCAGATCGACGGCGGGTTGGTTCCCGTTTCGCAGATTCCCTTGGCGGTTGCTCCGAGCGTGCCGCGGAGCTTACAGGTGGTCGCCGAGGGGTTCGGAGATTCCGGCTTGAACAAAGTCGCGGTTTCCGATCCGGGAAAACGAACGATCGCCTCCCAGGACGAAGGAGCGGTCACCCTCGCTTCGGGCCGGCGGCCCAGCTTTTCGGAACAACAGCCGGGCGGTCAACTGCGGCCGCTGAGTCGGGAAAAAAGTGCGGGCGCTCCGACAGCGGCACCGACGCCGACCGCAGCTCCGCTTCCGACACCGAATTCCCAAGGATCGCGAACTTCGGACGGCTCGGAAAATTCGAATGCTGCGAATCATTCGAACGGCCCGGCCGCAGGAAATGCCGAAAACGGTGCCGGGCAAAAAATCTTGTCTTTTACGCAACCGCCGGAACAGGTTCGCTCGACTCCCATCGGAGATGATGTTTTGCCGCAAAGGTCGAAGCAAACCCAGCCGATCAACAATTGGACCAACGGCGGAAGGGACAATCCGATTCGGGAAAAACAACAGGCGGAAAGAAGCCCGGCCAAGCCGAACGAACTACCATTGAACAGTTTCTCTTCGAACGATCTGCTCTCGAATGATTATCCCTCGAACGATCCGTTTTGTGAAATGCCCGCCTCGAAAGGGATGCGAACCGAATCCCTGCATCCTCCCCAACCGCTTCCTCTGACCCGGCCGAACGCCGAACGGGACATGATCGGGACGGCCGGTTACGTGCAAAAGCCGACGTCTTCGCTTCCCGAAGAAAATGAGGGGATGATCGACGAATTTCATTCGCCACAAACTCAAGAAGGGTCGGCCGATTCCGCGACCGCCGCGAAAGATTCCGGGATTATGGATAAGGCACTTCTCGGGCCGAAAGAAAAAACCGCTCGCAAGCCCGCGAGTTCCTCGGGAATGGAGATACTGCCGGTTCTTTCCGTTTTGGGAAGCCTTTGCCTCGTGCTCGGAGTCTTTTTCGTTTTCGTCGTTTTTATGCGCCGGGTCGGTCCGAAACATGGTCGAACGCTGCCGAAAGAAGCCTTTGAGAATATCGGTCGGTTTGCGCTCAACCCGAAATTGCAGCTCAACCTGCTCCGTTTGGGCAACCGGCTGATTCTTGTTGCGACGACGCCGGACGGAACGGTCGAAACGCTTTCGGAAATCGACCATCCCGACGAAGTCGTACAGATTCTCGGCATGTGCCGGAAGCTGGACCCGAACGGTTCGAGTGTTCAATTTCAATCGGTTCTCGACGAATTCGCGAGAGAAAAGACGGAAGGGGGCTTTTTCGGTCCCGACATCGCTTCCCCGTCGCGACGCCGTTCGAACGAGAAGGACTCGCTCGCCAGTTTCCTCGCCGGAGGGACGTTTGCCTGATTTTCAATTCAAGGCTTCAGGTTTCAGGTTTCAGGCTTCAGGTTCGAACTCCGTTCCTGAAGCCTGAAGTCTGAAGCCTACAGCCTATAGCCTTGACCATGAGACGCTCACGTATTTCAATTTTGCTTACGCTGTTGCTTTTGCTGTCTTGTTTCGAAATCGGTTTCGGCCAAGACGATCGACAGCGGGAATTGGCGTTTTCGAGAACGAGCGCTCGGGAAACGCGAAAGCGGGAATTGTCGAGCGAATTTTCCGCCGATCTTTCCCCGGAAAATGTCTTGCCGGAGTATCCCCGACCGATGATGGTCCGGCCGCATTGGTTGAATTTGAACGGATATTGGGAATTGATACTCCAAAAGGATGCCCGGCACCCCCAAAACGCGGACCTGGTTTTCCCTTTGAAACAGGATGCGACGGATCGCCTCTCGCCCGTTCTTTGGAAAGAATTTCCCCAAGGACCGATCGAAGCGGACGACGTCCAGTCGCTTGAGGCGCCGGTTCCGGAATGGGGCGAAGATTCCGGAGCCGTCTTTCGGGGGCAGTCCCGACTTCCTCCCATTTCCCGGAATGTAACGACCGAGGACGCGACTTCCGAGGCACTTCCGGGACTCGGTTCTCCGCAAGAGGAATCGGGGAAGCGGGTTTTGGTTCCGTTTCCCCTCGAATCTCCGCTCTCGGGGATCGGACAAACCTCCGAGGGGGCAACGTATCGACGAACGTTTTCCGTTCCGGGAGAATGGTTGTCGGAACATCGGATTTTGTTGCACTTCGGGGCCGTCGATTGGGAAACGGCTGTCTTTCTTGACGGAAAACTGCTCGGGCTGCATCGGGGAGGCTTCGACCCGTTTTCGTTCGATATCACCGAAGTGTTGAATCGGGAGTCCGATCACGGCCGGCCGCACGAATTGACGGTCTCCGTTTTCGATCCGACGCGGGAAATCGTCCGCGGCAAGCAATCGCTCCAACCGAACAACGGCGAATACACTTCGGTGAGCGGGATTTGGCAAACCGTTTGGCTTGAGCCGGTTCCCGTGCATTACATCAAAGAGTATTCCGTTGTCGCGGATATCGACCGCTCGTCCCTTTCGGTGCGCGTCGAAGTTGAAAATCCGTTGCCGGACGGCACGATCGAAATCGAAGCCTTTGCCGGCGAAAAATCGGTCGCGAAAGCGTTCGGCGGCACGACCGGCATCATTTTGCTCCCCATTCCGCGGGAGCACTTGGTTCTTTGGTCTCCCGAACAACCGTTCCTGTACGATTTGAAAATCCGTCTCTTGAGCAAGAAAAAAGAGCTTGATACCGTTCAAGGTTACTTCGGGATGCGAAAAATCGACCTCGCGAAAGATCCGGCCGGCAAGGTTCGTATTCGTTTGAACAACGCTTTTCTCTTTCAAATGGGTGTCCTCGATCCCGGGTACTGGCCCGAGGGGTTATACACTCCGCCGTCCGATGCGGCGATCCGAAGCGACATCGAAAAAATCAAGGCTTGCGGTTTCAACATGATTCGCAAGCACGCCAAGGTCGAGCCGCAACGTTGGTATTACTGGTGCGACCGGCTCGGCGTGTTGGTTTGGCAAGACATGCCGGGCGGTGAGAACCGCACGCCTCAGATGCAGGAGCAGTTTGAAGACGAGCTTTTTCGGATCGTCGATTCGCTCCGGAATCATCCGAGTCTGGTCGTTTGGGTTCTTTTCAACGAAGCACGTGGCCAACACAAAACGGCGTATTATTCGGACAAGGTGCGGCAAACTGACCCTTCCCGGTTGATTGACAGCACGAGCGGCGGGAAAGACGAAAGTTGCGGGCAGTTGATCGACATACACAAATTTCCGGGACCGGACGCTCCGAAAACCGACCCATTTCGGGCGGGGGTACTTGGGGATTTCGGCGGAATTTCGCTCGTGATCCCCGAACACTCCTGGTCCAGCCAACCTTGGGGGTACCAATTCGCGATCGACGCGGCCGATTTTCTCCGGCGATACGGGAAAATGACCGGCTCTCTCGAAAAGCTTATTGAAACCCATGGGCTTTCGGCCGCCGTTTATCACCAGTGGTCGGACGTCGAATCGGAAGAAAACGGAATCACTTCTTACGATCGAAAAATTCTCAAGGTTCCCCCGGCGGACGTTCGGGGCTTCAATCAAAAGCTGATCCTCGGAAAAGAGACCCGAAAGTCGTTTTACTGATCTTTACAAAAAAATTCGGATCAGGGCAGCAGCCGGAAGCGTCAGCGCCCGGTTTTCCAATACAGAAACGCGGGGCGAACCCGGCGCTTACGCTTCGGGCTGCTGTTTTCGATGTTCGATTTTTACCTGAAGATCAATAAATTCGACCAGCAACGAGCCGGGGGCTGTGCCCCTATTTGAGTTGGTTTCGTTTTCTCGCGGTGAGCGTACCCGGGACCGCAGGTCCCGACTCGTATGTTATCGTTTCTTTTGTCTTTTCTTTTGCTTCCTTTCCGAGCCCTATGTTCTCCGTAACGTAAAAATGTTAAAATGGGGGAATGGACCCTTGGATTTGGACGATCATTTTCCTTTTTGCCGGGCTTTTGTTCGCGGTATTAGAGCTTTTCCTCCCCTCCGGGGGAATTCTCGCGTTTTTTTCGTTCGTCGCGTTTTGTGCAAGCGTCGTCTTCGCGTTTCAACAAAGCGTTGTTTTCGGCATCGTTTTTTCCGTGATTTTGTTGTTGGGATTACCGATCCTGGTTTGGCAACTGTTCCTGCTTTGGCCCCACACTCCGATCGGACGTCGCATATTGCTCGACCCGGCTTCCGATCCGGCGCTCGCCAACGACCCGGGAGAAGATTCCCCGCAACAGCTCCTCGGAAAAATCGGCCTCGCCCATACCCGGATGATGCCGAGCGGTATCGTGCTGATCGACGGCCGTCGGTTCGACGCCGTTAGCGAGCGGGAACCAATCGATCCCGGAGCCAAAGTCGTCGTCCTCAAGGCCAACCGGCTCAACATTATCGTCCGGGAGGTTTCGCAAGAGACGCTTGAGACGCAGGCGGAGACGGACGTCGAACCGGAAATCGTCGATCCCTTTCGACAGTAAAGGTAATTAGTTTCGAACAACGCAATCGGAGCCGCGACCGTTAGGGAGCGGTTTTGGGCGGGACAACCGCTTCCTTACGGCCGCGGCTCCGATTCGTTTTTTCCTGAAGATCAATAAAACCATTGGATTTGAACCATGACCGATACCCTTTTCGCTCCGCTGTTGGCCCAAATGCAGGACAATCCAATGCAAGTTCTCTTGCTTTTCGGGGGGATCGCCGTGTTGGTGGTCTTTCTCGTCCTGTTCGGAATTTTCGTCAAGTATTTCCGAATCTGGATTCAGTCGAAAACGACCGGGGCCGGAATCGGTATCCTCGATCTTCTCGGAATGACATTCCGGAAGGTCAACCCGGAGGTGATCGTCCGCGCCAAAATCATGGCCGTCAAAGCCGGGTTGGACGAGATCACCTCGAAATCGCTTGAAGCCCATTACCTCGCCGGCGGCAACGTCAACCTCGTCGTCCGGGCGATGATCGCCGCGAGCAAGGCGAAGATCGTCGACCTCGATTACAAATTGGCGACCGCGATCGATTTGGCCGGCCGCAACGTCCTCGAAGCGGTCCAAACGAGCGTCAATCCGAAGGTGATCGATTGTCCGACGCCGACCAAGGACCGACAGACGCTTGACGGTGTCGCGAAAAACGGGATCCAACTGAAGGTCAAAGCCCGGGTTACGGTTCGGGCCAACCTGCGGCAGTTGATTGGTGGGGCGACGGAAGAGACGATCATCGCCCGGGTCGGCGAAGGGATCGTCAGTGCGATCGGCTCGGCCGAAACCCACGGAATTGTGCTCGAAAATCCGGATCGAATCTCGAAAACAGTGCTTGAACGCCGATTGGATTCGCAAACCGCGTTCGAAATCGTTTCGATCGACATCGCCGATATCGACGTCGGGAGCAATATCGGGGCCCGCTTGCAAGCGGACCAGGCCGAGGCCGACACGCAGGTCGCGCGGGCGAAAGCCGAAGGGCGGCGGGCGCTTGCGGTCGCGACCGAACAGGAAAACATCGCCAAGATCGAGGCGAGCCGGGCGAAGGTGGTCGAAGCCGAGGCCGAAGTGCCGACGGCGATCAGCGACGCGATTCAATCCGGTAAACTCGGGCTTATGGATTATTACCGACTCAAGAATATTCAAGCCGACACGGAAATGCGAGGAGCGATCGCACGCGCCGGAGCCCCCGTCGCCGGGAAAACCTGACGCGAAACCGCCCGGCCGCGACGATCAGGGAGGCGAGTTCGCCGGGGGAATGACGGCGACGCCGATTCGCACGGGCGCGACTTTCGCCCCCGTTTGATAAGGCAAGGAAAGAATTCCCGGATACGTTTCCGCTTCCGGAAAATGCTCCCGGACATAATCGGGCGGGGATACTTTTTCAAAGTCGGCATCCCATACGACCAAACCGCCTTTTTCCCGAACGTCCCGATCGCTCGACCAGTCGCCCGTCGGTCGCGAATCGGGTCGGATTTTATCCCAATAAAAATGAACGCTCGGGCGGCCTTTCATGTAAAGGGCCGCATTGCCGACTACCCAAAAATCCCCAGTCAAATAAGGGCAAGGTTGGTTCGAATATTCCGCCCAAATCGCGTCCAAACGTTCCGCTAAGGCTCGTCCCGGATAATGAACGCGACCCGGGCTGCCCGTCAGATAAGGGGAAGCGGTACACCAAAAAACCAGGAACACGATCATCGCGAACGCCCCGATGCCGCAAAACAGCAACGATTTTTTGTAGCCCGCCGTCTCGTTTTTCGTCCGGAAGGAATAGAGAAGGAAAACGGAAAAAAACGACCACAGTTGGGCTCCGTAATTCTTGACGATATCGATTGCCAAGGCTCCGGATAAAACAAGGTGCAAAACGAAGGGGCCGAAAACCATAAACGTCAAAAACCGTTCCCAGGTTCGTTCTTCGTTTTCGGCAAAAGAACGTAATTTCCAACGCAGGCCGAGGACGGGGCAAAGAATCACGATGATGGGAAGAACGTACGCGAGTTGCTCGAAGAAAAAAAGGAATGGTCCCCAAAAGTGCATCCCGTAATCATGGGTTTCGACCGCGTCGGTTGCATATTGGATGCTCACGAAATCGTTGCGGACCAACCAGATCAGGTGCGGCAAAAACAATGCAAACGCAAGCCCGGCCGTCAGGTACAGGCCCGGACGCCGCCAACAGCGACGTGCTTTCGGATCGACCACGCAAAAAAGCAGCCCGGGAACGACCCAAAACAGCATCGTATATTTGGAATAAAAACCGGCCGCGATCGCAAGGCCCAGGCCGATCCAATAGTGGTATCGATCCGTTTTCAAGGCGAAATAGAACAGCGACGTCGAAACGGCCCAAGCGCTCATCAATCCCGTATTGGCGTTCAACTGCGTACTTTCATAGTTGTAATACCAATAACCCCCGCCCATTGAAAAAACGGCCAAGAGCGCAAGTTTTTCGGATCCCAAGACGCTTCGGGCGAGTCGCCAAATCGAGTAAAAGCAGCTCAAGACGAACACTTGGGCCGTCAAAAACGGCGTCCAATACGCCCCGCCTGTCAACTGCCAGAAAATTTCGTTGACCCAGGCCGGAAATTGCGGGTGCTTGTCGGTTTGCAAAACCCATTCCTTGCCGACAAAAATCATTTCGACGACATCGAAACGATATCCGGGCTGCACGAGATCGGGAATAACGGTCCAAATCGCCAAGAATCCGAGTGCGCATCCCCAAAACCATTTGGCCGCCGTCGCGGCAGAAAGATCGCGGCTTGCCGGATTCGTCGGGGAGTATTCTTGAGTCATTATTGAAAAGAGGATTGGTACGACAACGTAACCCCAGTATACCACGAAGCCGCGTAGAGCACAGAGAACGGAGAAAAAAGACAATCGTTCATGTTACGTTTTTTCTCTCGCAAAGAGACATAAAGCTCGCAAGGATTCGGTTCCTGCCCACTTTGCGAACTTCGTGCTTTAATAAGAAACCGTACATTGTCCTGTCGGATTAACCAGAAGCGTTGAAAGACGGAATACCGATCAGCCGGAAAAATTCGTAAGCCGGATGTTGTTCTTCTCAAAGGTTTTTTTCAACCCATCGCTCATCAAAACCTCAAACTCGTCCTGTCGATTCGCGGAACGATAAAAGGCCGTATCTCCCGGGCTGCAACAGGTCGTTTCCGTTTCAAAAGAGATCGATTTTTTCGAAGGGTGCGTATTCAACTCGAAACATTCCGCCTCGTCGTCGATCGCCCCCAAACTTTCCGCGATTTGTTGCAAAGCGGCCCGGCCCATCTGTCCGGTGTCGAGAATGCCGAAATAACCCGGCCCCGGATTGGTCGAGCCGAGGGCGAAATTGAGAATGGTTCGCTTGAGAAGCCCGCCGGGCAGCCAACTGAAAAGGCGGTGTCGGATACGCTTCCAACCGCCGAAATTTTCCCGAGGAATTCGGAGCGCCAGATTTCTCGTCCGGGCTTCTTCGGCGACGATCTCGAACAAGCCGGGCAAAACATGCAGATGTTGGTGCGAGTCGATATGATCGAACCTGAGCTCGTATTTCCCGACCAGCCGGTCGATCGCATCAAGCTGGGCCGAAAATTCCGTTCGAAGTTGGCGGAGGCATTCCGCGCGGTTTCGAGAAAGCAGGAGTCGGCCGAGACCGAGAAAACCGTGTCGGAACAGCCCTCGCGAATCGACCAACAGCGGAATGTCTTCGGGCGGGGCGAGCGGTTTACCGCTGCTCAGGCAAAGATGCAGCCCGAGACTCAGGTTCGGAACCGTTTCGCGAACCGCTTGCGAAGCCTCTTCCGCGAAAGGCATGTTGACCATCAGGCTCGCGGAACCGACCGTTCCGAAAACGGCCGCTTCGAGGATCGATTCGTTGACCGATCGCGAAAATCCGAGATCATCGGCGGTAATGATAAGTCGTTTCAAAATATTATTGAGGAAAAATGACGATTACTCTTTCCCTCGAACCGGCAGGAACTTGAAAATGCGGTGCATTTGCGGCGTCAACGGAACCAATTCGGCGTTGTCGGGCATCAGCGGATACAGGATCGCGGCATAGGAGGTCGGTTGGTCGCCGAACTTTTTCGAAAGATAAAGTTGGTCCTGCCGCATGGTTTGCAGGATCGACCCGGACGGAAAGGGGGAACGAAAATGTCCGCCCGTTTCGTTCAACTCGAAACAAATGCACGATTCCTTGATCGGGATATCCCCTTTCGAAGAATAGCCGGCGAGCGGGTCCGGAGCGGGAGCCGTTTTCTGGACGGGGGTGGGAGACCAACTGAGGGAGAATTGATCAATCAATTTGACGAGCAGTTCCTTTTGAATCGATCCGTCTTCGATTTGGATCCAACCGTTGGCTCCGAGGAATTGGCCCTGGGAATGGGCGTAGCCGATCGTCGCAGCCTTGATTCCCAAATTGAAACACCCGTCGATCCGGTAGGAGGTCAACATTTTGGAAATCTGCTGTAAACTCCCGTTTTTGAAATCGACCTCCTCGAAATGAATTTTCCAATCGTCGTTGGACCGGGATTCCGCGCGAATCGTCCCCGAAAAACGACACTGATCGCCCAGCAGGGAAAAAACGGGGAGGAACAGGGAAAGAAATTTCCCCGAGGCGTACGTCTTATCCGAATCGTAATGTAAGTATAAGTTGGATGTCTCGTCTTTGCGGTTCCTTTCGGCCAAAAAACGGATCGGCTCTTCCGCCGTCAAATCGTCGGAAAGGTTGAACGAGCATTCGATTTTGTCTCTTTCCGCTTCGGAGGAAAAAAGCCCCCCTAAAAAAGTGATGCGATGTTGTCCTTTTTGATTTGGATCGCCGGTCAGAAGCTCGACGTTTTCAAAATTGAATTCCAGATTCTTCGCTTTTCCGGAAAATTGTTCCGGCAAGATATCGAAAAGCATTCGCGTAAAAACCCGCAACCCTTGCTGCCGGTCTTTGACATCGAGAAAAACCTGAAATTCGGTCGCGCTATATTTTCGGAAATTCTCGGAATACTGCAATTCCAATTTCGGGCAGCGCGCGAGCGGGGCGAGGGTTTGAGGATGCAAAACGACGAATTCCCGAAATCGGACGAGATTCGGTTTCGGGTACTCGACCTCACCGATTTTGACCTTCCAACCGGTTTGGTAACGAATCGCGTTTTCCTCGAAATACGTTGCGACAGGAAGATTACGATATGCAACGGCCCCGATCAGCGCAGCCGTCAGCAACGGTCCGAACGCCAAAAAGAGGACGATAATCAATAATCTCCGGGAAGAGTCGTACATGAGCGAAATATACCGTAGGACGGTATGCCGGTCGCCTTCGGCCTCATTGAGTCCGCAGCCTTATTGGGCCGCTGCCGCATTGAAGACGGGAATTTTAAACGGCTTGAGTGTAACGATTGTCGACCAGCGGATCAAGGTCAATTTTCCCAGAATTTCGAGGCTTGTTTTCGTTGCAGCCGTTCACGCAAAATCTCTGGAGCG
The DNA here is from genome assembly GCA_031549145.1 of Thermoguttaceae bacterium. Lineage (GTDB taxonomy): Bacteria > Planctomycetota > Planctomycetia > Pirellulales > Thermoguttaceae > JAVBSX01. Next base: position 14,075 of record JAVBQI010000044.1, read on the forward strand.
CGGGCGAAACACCCTCGCTTCAAGAATTTCGTGAATGGTTATACTCAAAGCCGGTTTAAAATTCCCGTATTCAACACGGCAGCGGCCCAACGAGGCCGCGGTTTGACAGGGGGCGAAGCCTACCGCCCATACCGGCTACGGTATACTTTATTTTTTGGCCGTTTCCTCGTCTTGTCCCGGAGCATTCGCCTGCTGGGCGGCCTCCAATTCGTGCGCCTTGGCCGAGTCTCTTTTTGCCCCCTCCTGATCCCCCATTTCGCCCAACGCCAACGAACGATTCTTGTAAGGGTCCGGATTGTTCGGAGCAAGTTCGATCGCTTTCGTCAAATCATCGACGCATTCCTGGTACCGGCTCAACAGACGGTAAATCAACCCGCGATTGAAATAGGCTGAAGGATTTTTCGGGTTCAAGGCGATCGCCCGATCGTAATCCCGAATCGCGAGGTCGATCTTTCCGAGTTTGGTGTAGGCGACCCCTCGAAAACAATGGCCGGTATCGGATTCCGGATCATTCGAAAGCAACTCGGTAAAAACGGAAACCGCCTCGTCCAAAGCCCCGACTTTCGAGTGAACCATTCCCAGGAGTTTCCACCCTTCGTTATTTTTCGGTTCCAGCTCCAAAGCCTGCTCCAAATCGGTGATCGCTCCCTGGTAATCCTTGGCCAGGGAACGGAGGTGACCCCGACGAAGGTAGGAATCGGCGACGTTCGGGGCCAATCGAATCGCTTCGGAAAAATCGTCCGCCGCACTTTGAAACCGCCGCAACTGTTGGTAGGCCAACGCCCGATTGACATACGCCTTCGGATTCGTCGGGTTGACCTCGATCGATTTGGTGTAATCGTCGATCGCTTCGGCGTATTCCGCCCGTTTGTAACGAATGTAGGCCCTGTTGGAATACGCCTTGTAATCACGCGGAGAAAGGGAAACCACGGTCGAGTACTCTTGCATCGCGTCGTCTTCCCGGCCGCTCATTTCCAAGGCGTTGCCCCGATTGCCGTGAGCCTTGACATGCTTCGGATTGAGCTCGATCGCCTTCTCGTAATCCTTGAGCGCCTCCTCGATGTTCCGGCCGGCGACATAGGCCAAGCCCCGGGCGACCAGCGCGTCGGGATCCTTCGGATCGCAGGTGATCGCGCGGTTGTAATCCCGCATCGCCTCCTCGAATCGGCCTTCGGAAAAGAAAATGTTCCCCCGATTGTAATAGGCGGCCGCATAGGTTTCGTTCAAGCCGATCGCCTTGTTGAATTCCTCGACCGCCTGATCGCGGTTGCCCATCTTGCGGAAAAGGCAGCCGCGATTGTAAAATACGGTTGACTCTTTCGGCGAAAACTCCAAAACCTTGTCGTATTCCGCGAAGGCCTGCTCGAATTTGCTCAACCCTTCCAAGGCGTTGCCACGACTGAAATACGCTTCCGTAAACTTCGGATTCATTTCGATCGCCCGCCCCAAGATCTCGGCGGCGGCTTCATATTCCTTGCGTTTCAGCAAATCCAAAGCGCTACGCAAAAGGTCGTTTTCGTCGAACATGATGGTTTTTGAGGAACGGAAAGCGAGATGAGGGTGAGGGAATTAAACGGCGAACCGAATTTTAACCGATCGACCCGTCGTTTTCAAACGTCTCCGAAAAAATACCGTTATACTATTTGTACTACGCATGTTACTGAAATAGAACCTTGGGTCAAGGCTGTAGACTGTAGGGAATGGTTGAAAACCGAGCCCCACAGTCTACGGCCTACAGCCTACAGCCTAAATTCAAACTCCTGTTTTAATAACTGAGACAGTACAAATAACAGTCACCTCCTTTCAATATTCCGCGGTATCATGACATACGACAGGATCATTTCGTTTTTATTATTGATTCTCCTTTCATCCGGCTCGCTTTGCGCCGCCGAGGCTTGGGACGCCGTTAAAACGTACCAATACGGCGACGACGTCGCGCCGCTCCTGGCGGTCGAGGCCGAGGTGCGGCGATCGACCGCCTCGCCGGAAACGAAGGCACGAACGGCCGCACGACTGGCCGCGCTGTTGAACGAGGACACGTCCTCTCCGGGTCGCCAGTTCGTCTGCCTGCAGTTGCGACTTGTCGGCGGCGCGGCGGAAGTGCCGAAGCTGGCCGAATGGTTGAACCGGACGGAAGACGGCGAAAACGCCCGCATGGCGTTGACGGACATTCGCTGCGAGGAATCGTTGGTGCCGCTCCGCAAGGCTCTTGAGACATTCGAGGGGAGGGCGTTGGTCGGGGTGATCGGTTCGCTGGCCGCGAGGAACGACCGGCCCTCGATCCCCGCGTTCGTCCGGCTCCTGGGCACGGACGATCAAGAGGTCGCCGCGGCCGCCGCATCGGCACTGGGAGGTTTCGGCCCGGAAGGCATCGACGCATTGCGGAAAGCCGAAGATCGGATTTCCCGGGTTGCCGTCGGCGCCCCCCTCGTACGAATCGCCTCCGATTTTGCCGTTCAAGGAAACAAAGAGGACGCCGGTCAACTGTACGAACTGTTGTCGGGTACCACGATGCCGAAAGGCGTCCGGCGCGCCGCCTGGGAAGGCACACTGCGATTGCTCGATGATGCGATGCGGCAGCAAACCATCGCGACGTGGCTCTTCGATCAAGACATGGAAAAGAGTCTCGTCGCCGTCACCCATTTACCGGAACTTTCCGCCGAACAGTTCGACGCGCTGTTCGAAAAACGGGAAGGTATGAATTCGACCGTGAAAACCGCGTTCCTCGAAATCATGACCGAGCGAAACGGCGCCGCGATGCTCGAGGTGCTGCTCAAGAGCCTGAAAAGCGACGATCCGGCGGAACGGCTCTCGGCCCTCCGGGCCATCGGCAAGCTGGGCGATCCGGCGACGATTCCCGTGCTGCTGGATGCGCTGACGCAAGGGCCGTCCATGAAAAACGTGGCCCGTGATGCGTTGATTCGTTTTTCCCCGAACGAGGTCGGTCCGGCGCTGCTGGAAGAGCTGCGAAAAACCGAACGACGGAACCAGGCCATCGAGATTCTCGTCGCCATGAAAAATTACGATGCGATCGATCCGATGTTGGAACTGGCGCAAAACGAGAACGAAAACATCTCCGATCCGGCGATCGAAGGCCTGGCACGACTCTGCGACCCGGATGAACATGATCTGCCTCGCCTGCTCCGGCTCTATTTGGCGAGCCGTCCGGGAAAGCATCGGGAAAAAGTCGAACGGACGATCGTCCTCGTGTGCGAAAAGGTTCCCGAAGCGGATCAACGCGCCGGGAAGCTGATTGCGATCCTTGAAAAGCGGGACGGCGGACTGAGCGGACAATTATTGATCGACGCCCTTCCGCTGCTCGGCAAAGTCGGCAACCGACGTGTCGCGGACATTCTCAAACCGTTGCTTGACGAGAAGGACCCGGCATTGCAACAGGCGGCGATCCGTGCCCTGTGCAATTGGCCCGATGCGGAGCCTCTCGACGTTTTATGGAATATCGCGGCAACAAGCGATTCCAAACAATACCGGCAATGGGCGCTCCGTGCTTACATCCGCGTCCTCACGCTGAAGAGCGAACGGCCGGAAAACGAAACGCTCGCGTTGTTGCAAAAAGCGATGAAGGCGGCCGAAAACGACGAGGATAAAAAATTCTGCCTGAGCCGCGCGGTCGCGATCCGGACCGTCGCTTCAGTGGAATGGGCGGCGGATTTCCTGGACGATCCGACGCTTGCGCAGACGGCTTGTTCCGTCATTGCCGACTTGGCGCATCATCGTTTCCTACGGGAGCCGAACAAAGAGACATTCGACCCGATCCTGATCAAGGTCGAAAAAATCGCCGAGAATAAGGAAATCGCGGAGCGAGTCAGAAAGTCACGTTTGGGAATGTAAGATTATACCGTAGCCGGTAGGATCGAAGCCTATCCCCCTACCGGCTACGGATTATCGGCCAAGCTCATTTATTGAAGCAGATTGACGACATCACGGGGTATTCGCCGTCGACGAGCACTTTGCAAAGAACCGTTTCCATGGTCGAGGCGTCGGGCATTTTCGGAAGGCCGATGCCGATCTCCGGCACGGTCAGCGTAAAACGGCCCCCCATCTCCTCCAAAAGAAGCATCAGCCGCCCGCCCAGCACGTTGGTCAACTCGGCGACCAGATCGCGAATGATCGGGCTGTCCAATTCCAGATTTTCTCCGGCATACATGTTTCTCGCCAATTCCAAGGCGAGGGATTTGGAGACGACGAACCAGATCGAATGAATTTCGGGCGAATTGACCCTCATGCAGGACCAACACCAATCGTCCTGGTTCTCGACCAGCGAATTGAAGTCGATGTCGCGGGTCTGCATCGTAAACCCGGGGGACGGCCCCGTCGCGGCCACGGATTCGCCCCAGGGGTCGTTTTCCTCTTCGGTCGGAGCACTCATGCCCCAGCCGCCGCCGTCCGACTCGGCTGCGGGAGCGCTCCCCCAATCGTCATTGGCCGCCTCGCCCGAGCCCGGGCTGCCCCAGGCGTCAGTATGCGGAAGATCGGCATGATCCTGCGAAGCCGTTCCCCAACCATCCTCCGGGTTGCTTTGTTCCTTTTGCGAAAAATCGGTTTGAACCGGATCCTCTCCCCATTCTTTGGGGATATGAGACTCCTGAATCTCGAAAGCGTCGCTGTCGAGACTGGTAAACTCCTGGTCGCCGATCTGGAACGAGCAGGGAACAACCTCGGCGAAGGCCATGGTTTCCAGGGTTTCGCGAACGGCGTTGAACAGCAGGGTACCGTAGTTTTTAGGGAGCATGGCGAGGGGGAATTTGGAATTAAGAATTATGAATTAATAATTAAGAATTGAAAACGCGGGACTCGATTCGACGAATCGGAGGTGTCTGTTTTTGACGACCTTTTTCCGTGCGGTCAGTTGCCGCCGGATTCGTTTTGGACGATCGCGTTGATTGCTTCGACGAGCATCGGAGGGCTGATCGGCTTGGACAGAATCCGGGTGACCCCCAAGGCGAGCAGTTCCTTCCGCTGCTCCTCGTTCCCCGCGCTGGTTACGACCAGGACCGGCGTGCCGCTGAGCCGCGGGCTGACGGAGATGCGGCGCATCAACTCGATCCCGTTCATGTTCGGCATCGTCAGATCGGTAACCAACAGATCGGCGGTCACCTCTTTCATTTTTTGGATTGCCTCGTTACCGTCGGAAGCCTCGAAAAAATTCGCATCGCCGAGGCCTGCGATTTCCAGGCAACGGCGAATAAACATTCGAGCCAGGGCGGAATCGTCCGCTATCACAATGTTTTTCATGACTTTGAGAAACAAGGGGGATAAAAAATTAAAAATTAGGAATTAAGAATTAGGAATGGATTTTTCACAATTCTTAATTCTTAATTTTTAATTCTTAATTCACCAGTTACAGTTCCCAATCGGGGCGTCCGGGACATGACAAGACGATCCGACCGGTATCGCGGTAAAGGGTCACGGTTCGGCTGTGGGAGCCTCCCACATCCTCGGCCATCGGCCCGAGCCCGAACTGCCAAAGAACCTTTTTCGCGGCCAAAACGTTGCGTTTACCGATGTTAAAGGTGTTGTTGGGATCGGCGACGTTCGCTCCTCCCGCCATTTTGATAATCAACTGGGACGGTTTCGAAAGGCTGCCCCCGACTTTTTTCATCAATTCCATGAGAGCGGGAATGCCCGTGTCAGCAAAATATCCCGGCAACTGCTTCGCCCGGTCGGGAGAAACGCTCGATTCCGGAAGAGCGATATGGTCCATTCCGACACAGCGTGTTCCCCGGTCCAAAATCATCAACGCAATACAAGAGCCGAGCGCCATCGTTCGAACCACCCCGCCGTTGGCAGCCGTCGCGCCGTAATCGCCGACGCCGAGCATCAATCTGGTAGGGTCCGTTGGGGGCATTGTCAAGTCAGTTCGAAAAAAGCCGTTTCGTATCGAAAACCGTTGATTCCAATAAAACGCACAAAAATAATCGCATACGACACCCCCAGCGGATTATCAAGGGGGAGATTTTGCGGGAAAAATTAAGAATTATGAATTAAGAATTTTTTTGCTTGTCATTCTCTTTTTTACCGAGTTTCAGAAAAAAATTACCTCTTGTTTTAGAAATGACCTTGCGTCACCCCCGCGCAGGCGGGGGTCCAGAGGGAAACCGTAATCTCTGGATCCCCGCTTGCGCGGGGATGACGGAAATCAGTTCATTCTTAATTCTTAACTCGTCTTAAATTGTTTTGATCATTTGTTGCAGGCTCATCGCGATGCTACCGAGCGAGACCAGCCGTTCGGCTCCGCCCCGGGCGAAGGCTTCCTTGGGCATCCCGAAAACGACGCAGCTCGCCTCGTCCTGGGCGATACAGCGCGCCCCGGCGTCACGCATCGCCTTCATTCCTCCCGCCCCGTCGGCTCCCATGCCGGTCAACATCGCCCCGATCGCCTTGCTTCCGACGTTTTTCGCGACGGAATTCATCATCACTTCGACCGAGGGGCAATGCCCGCAGCAGAGCGGCCCCTCGAAAACGCGGACCCGCCAACCGATGCCGTGCCGGACGACTTCCATTTGCTTCCCGCCGGCCGCGATCAGGACCCGGCCATCGACGATCGGGTCGCCGTCGGCCGCTTCCTTGACGACGACCTGGGCCAAAGTGTTGAGGCGGTCGGCGAACATTTTGGTAAAACCGGCTGGCATATGTTGGACGACGACGACCCCCGGCATCGTTCGGGGAAAGCCGCAAATCACCTCACGCAGGGCTTCCGTTCCGCCGGTCGAAGCCCCAATCGCACAGATTTTCGTCGAAAGCCGGGAATCGCTCGTTTTGACTCCGACCGCCCCTGCCCCGACCGCCGCGCTCGGGGCCGCGACCGCCCGGTGTTTCCAATGCGAAACGTTGGCGGTCGATGCGATTTTGACTTTTGTACGCAATTCGTCCATCATCGATTCGAGCGCCCGGGGATCGGATTTCGGCTTGGCGACGAAATCGACCGCTCCGGCGGCCATTGCATCGAGCGTGATCTTTTGGCCCCGTTCGGTCAAGCTGCTGACCATCACGACGGGGATCGGATACTGCGGCATCAGCTTTTGGAGAAACTCGACGCCGTTCATTTTCGGCATTTCGACGTCGAGTGTCAGCACATCGGGCCGCACCTGAACGATCAAATCGCGGGCCGCGAAGGGATCCCCGGCACTGCCGCAAACCTCGATATTCGGGTCTTTTTGCAGGCCTTCGGTCAGAATTTGGCGGACGAGAGCGGAATCATCAACAATCAAAACGCGTGTACGACGAGCGGCCATTATTACAGAACGATAATTGAGAATGAATTCTTGGCGGACTATCAACCCTCACAAAAAAGTAGTTTATGAAGTACGCCTCAAGTACAGATTACGAAACCATCATACCTTGAACGGCCGAAAAAAGATACTGATTTTCCCGGGTATTAGCAAAATAATATTTGTTCTCAAAACAAAAAGTAATTATTCCCGAGAAAATAGCGTTTGTATTGGCCTTGTGCTGATTTGGAAAGAGTCTTCAAACTCGTTTTGCGGAAAATTTCCGAAATTTATTTTCTCGGCAAAAAAGAGCCGTAAGTGCAGTCGGTACTCCGACGTAACTTACGGACCTTGTACACGGCACGGTCCCTGCGAATTCCAACTTTGTACAAGGTCCGCAAGTTGCGTTGCGCTACACTTGCGGCTCTTTCCGAAAGGCTCTATTCCAAATCCGGCCCTTCGATCGCCTCGCCCTTTTGTTGCCGGGCTTGATCTTCCGGGTTGAACGTGCCGTAAAACAGGGCGTTCGCGTCGATCCAAGTGTTAAGCCGGTCCCATTCTTCTTCGGACAGCCGGACATCGTAATGCCCTTTTTCCAGCAATTTGACCAGCGCACTGTTGCGGGCCCCGAAACGGTCTGGCTCGGTCAGCGGCTCGAAATTCCCTCCCGGCAGCCCCCAAGCGGTGTAAGAAACCTGCTTGATCAGCGAATTGTAGGAACGGGAAAACGCTCCTTCCGCCTCGCCCGTGAGCAACACGCCGCCGTTTTTCTCGCCGCCCGCTTCGCTATGACAGGAGACGCAATGCTTTTCCAGAATTCCCTGGACCAGAATCGGGTAACTCATCGGCTTGCTTCCGGTCGGTCCCGGAGCGATTTTCGACGGGGCTCGCCGAAGAGCAAGAGCCTGTCGATCGGGGGTAAACGTCTGCATTCGATTTTCGTGACAGCCGATGCAGCTCATATTTTCGCCCGGCTGCAAATAGGTCAGGCTCCGCATCGTTTGGACCGCCCGCCCTCGGGCGTCGAGCGCTTGAAACAGCACCGGGGTTTCGGCGGGGCATTCAAAGAATGCGCTGCCGTCCGCTTCGACCGGGACCGTTCCCAAAACCTGCTTGCCGGGCGAAGCGTTCGCGGCTCCGACCATCGGGGCGTTGGCGTTCGGCGTCGTTTTCGGCAAGACCTGGACGATTCGCAAGGCTGTGATTTTGTTTTCCTCGCCGGAGGGGAGCTGCGGCCAGCTTTCGTAGACGTTTTGCAGAGAAAAGGTTCCCGTTTTCGAGCCGAGGTTTTCCAGCCCTCCGTCGAGGACAGGCGGGAGCGGCCGGGAGGCGAGCGGTTTCGCCCAGACGCTGGAAATGTTCGGATCGCGGTATATCAACTCTTTGTTGCCGAAAACGTCAACGAAATAAAGCCCGAACATGTTTGGGATATTCGGCCCCATCTCTCCGCGCAGCCGATCATAACTGTAAGAAACGATAAAATACTTTTCCGAGAGCGGCCAAGGGGATTTATAACAGTGTCCCGTCCAGCGGCGTTCCTGTTCGGTCGGTTCGAGCACCCGTTCGCCCGGCCGGTCGGGCCGGTTGAGGGCATCCCAACTGAAGGGGACCGGGGAATCGAAGTCGCTCGGCTCCGGCAAGGCGACCCCGGCCGCGAGCAGGGCTTCCCCTTCCGGAAAACGGGCGTCGGGGGTCAATCGGGTCAACGGCTCGGGGCCGTCGACGCCGAGTTTCGTGTCGAGCATGATGATCGAACCGGCGCTCATGCCGTGATGCGGGGCGGCCGTCGCCATAATTTTGCCGGAACCGGGAATCGGTTTCGCTTCCCAGATGCCGCACGGAATAAACGTGTTGTTGCCGTAATAAATCCGGACGTTCGTTCCGTCCTGCCGGGCGGACCAAAGCTGTTGGTAAAAGACAGCGTCCCGATCGACGTAATCCCAACGGGTGTAGACCACCTGCCCGTTGTTGAGAACGGCGGGGTCCCATTCGTTGGTTTCGTGAAAGGAGATCGTTCGCGGCGGCTCGTCGGTGCCCGGGTTCATACTCGCGAGCGTATAAACATAGCAAGGCCCGGCCCCGCAGCGGTGATACCCGCCGCGGCGCGTCGAAATGAAAATCAGCCGACCGTCGGGCAGCGGCGTCGGATTGAAATCGTCGTAATCCCCTGCGGTCAATTGCCGCAGGCCGCTCCCGTCGGCGTTCATTTCGTAAAGATGATAACGGCGATGCAACGTTTCGGGATCACGCCAAACTTTCGGCGATTCGGACGTTTCGCAGTAGGCGAAATAAATTTTGCGGCCGTCGTACCCGACCTCGGGATGGGCGAAACTGCCGGTCGGCAAGCGGTCCCCGCTCAAACCGCGAAGCCGCATCGAATGGCCGGGTTGATCGAGCACGAACAGCCCGCCGCCCGGCCGGGCGGTATAGCCGTAGGTTTGCGTCAATTGATGACTCATCACCGAAGGGACATGCTTCGCGAAAACCAACGGGCCGGTTTCGAATAGCGGGTTGGCGAGGACGATCTCCCGCCGCAAACGGTGCAGCTCTTTCCAATGGGTTTCGTCGAACTCCGTTTTCCCTTTGAGCACCGCGAAACGGTTTTGCAGTTCCTGGGACGGCGTTCCGTTCGTTGTAAGATCGGCGAGGAGCGATTCGATCCCGGGGAGCATCCGTTCGATCGCCTCTTTGTAAGTCCGCGATTCAAGGGGCGTGTCGATACCGTCTTGCAGCCGCCAATCGTGTTCGATCAGGGCGGTTTCGATCGCGGGCGCGAACTCGCCCGAGCAAGGGGTCGGTCCCAACGACCAAGGGCGGCGCACCGGGTCGAGCGGCAGGTCCGAAACGGTCTCGACGACGCTTGGGCCGTTTTCGGCGCTGAATTCGAGCGTCGTTTTTCCCGGGACGGCGATCCGGACGCGGTCCCCTCGGTCGAGGACGGCGACGATCCGGTATTTCGGGCTCGGTTCCGGAAAGCCGAGGAGCAAAAGCTGCGGCGTGGTTTTGCCGGATTCGGCGTCTTGGAAAAACCAAACTCCGCCGGCGGTTCCGTGAGAAGGAAAGACCGCCTTGCCGTTCAATTCGACGGTCGTTTTTTGAAGGGGGTCCTCGGCCGCGGCGAAAGTAGCGGCGCTCAAAACCAACAGAGAAGCCAAAAAGAAACGCATAAAGGTCTCCTTATTTCGAAGATTTTTTATCGTAACGAGGCCGGATAAAGCCGACCGATTGCCGCTTCTAGTATAAAACGATTCGACCGCGGATACCAGAGCGTGTCAAATTTTGGCGTTGTGCCGCGCAATCGAGCCGGGACCGTGAGGTCCCGGTTAGCGTCCGTCTTCAAGGCCCATCGATTTTGTCAAAATTTCGGGCGGCCTTGAAGACGGATGCTAACCGGCAGCTGACGCAGCCGGCTCGATTGCGGCGGCCTGTCATTTTTCGATCATTATTTTCAAAGATACGAAACCGTGTATAATGTACAATCAGTATTATCGTTACTCTCTTTATCAACCGTTCCTCATTTATGTCCGATCAAAAATTGCTCGAATCGCTTCGTTGGAAAAAATTTCCCGTCCTCAACGACGGTTTCGTCTGTCTCGTCGATGTGATGGGGGACGATTCCGCGATCGTTCAGGCCGCCCGGGTCAGTTACGGCGAAGGAACCAAAAAAGTGTCCGACGACCGGACGCTGCTCCGGTATTTGATGCGGCACCAGCACACGACGCCGTTCGAAATGGCCGAAATCAAGTTGCTGGTTCGCGTTCCTATGGACTGTTGGCGACAATGGATCCGGCACCGGACCGCTTCCGTCAACGAATACAGCACCCGCTATTCCCTCGCGATCGAGTCGGCGCAGACGACGGCCCCGGACGCTTGGCGGGTCCAAGCCCAATCGAACCGGCAAGGGAGCGAAGGTTTTTTGAGCGAGCAGCTCGGTCGAGGGCTGAGCGAAGAAGAGGCCCGGTTTCACAAAGAAGCCCGGGAATTGTACGAGGAGCGGATTCGGATCGGGATCGCGCGGGAGCAAGCCCGGAAAGATTTGCCGCTCGCGACCTACACGGAAGCGTATTGGAAAATCGACCTGCACAACCTGTTTCATTTTCTCGCCTTGAGAATGGAATCGAACGCCCAGGCCGAGATCGTTCAATACGCGAATACGATCGGGCATGAGATCGTCAAGCCGCTCTTTCCTTCGGCCTGGGAAGCGTTTTGCGATTACCGGCTCGAATCGATGCGGCTGAGCCGGTTGGACCAGGGGGTGATCCGACGGCTGAGCGAGGCGGGGACGATCCCGGCGAGCGAAGAGCAGTTTTTCGCCGCCCAGGACCCGCTGTGGGCGGAAATGAGCCGATCCCGCGAGCGGGACGAATGTCTTGAAAAGCTGCGGCAGCTCGGGATTGTTCGATAAGGGTGAGGCGATCGCGAGAAAAGCCGCGTTTTCCGAAGGTCAACAAGGTCTTGTCTGTTCTCAATCTCAGTTCAACCAAGCCGTGAATCATGAAAAACACACACGCTTTTTCTCGTTCCGTGTTTTTGTACGGTTTTTTGTCTTCCCTTTTTCTCATTGCCGGTTCCGCTCAGGGAGCCGACACGGAAGACGCGCAAAAAATCAGCGGCGTCCTGGTCGATAAGGACGGCCGGCCCGTGCCGGACGCCTTGGTGCGGCCCAAGCTGTTGGCTCGTGGCTTCGAATCCCTGGAAGTCGTGACCGACTCGAACGGACGTTTCGAGTTCGACCGGCCGAATCAATGGTTCGACGCCCTGTTGGCCCAAACGCCGGACGGCAGCCTGATGGGAACCGTCCCGCTGGAGAACGACACGGAGCTGAAAATCGTTCTTCTCCCGTCCCGGACGATCACCGGAACCGTGATCGGGGCGGACGGCAAGCCTCTGCCCGACGTTTTCGTGCTGGGCGTTTCCGGCTACTCGGAAGCGATCCGGACGCAAACCGACGCCGAAGGCCGCTTCGCGTTCCGCTTTCCCGAGGACACCCCGTTGCGTGTCGTCGTCGCCCTGAAAGACGGCCTCGGTATGGACTATGTTTGGACCATGGAAACCCCGACGACCGCCGAGTACCGGCTGTTCGGGTGGGACGGCGATCCGTCGCAACGCAAAAAATCCGACGGGCCGTTCGAGTTGCGGCTCGAGGGCGCCCGGCCCGTCCGCTGCAAGATCGTCGACGAGGAAGGCCGACCGGTCGAAGGGATTACGGTTTACCCCTGGTACTTCGCCAAAGAGGACCGGCCGGAAAACCTGAACATCGGGACCGATCTGAAACGGCGAATTTCCGGGCCGGACGGCGGCGTCGAGTTCGATTTCTTTCCCGCCTGGCAAACGCAAGGGGTTACGTTTTGTGCCAACGAAGATCGTGAGGAAATCCATAAGACGATGCAGTACCGGTTTTTAGAGAACCGGACTTTCGTACAACCGGAATCGTTCAACGACGAAAACGAAATCATCATGCTTCGAGCGGTCACGGTTCGGGGCACGGTCCGTTTTCCGGACGGCCGCCCGGCCGTCGGTTGGCAGTTCCGAGCCCAGGGCGGTTCGGACCAGTTCGAACAGCGCATCACGGATAGCGAGGGCCGATACGCCGTTCCAGTTGTCCCCGGTTCGACCGTCAACTTTTCCGTCGAGCGACCGCAAGGGCCGCTGGGCGAGAAAATCGAAGAGGACTGGGCCTGCCGACCGCGGCGGGATGTCGACATCGGTGAAGAATCGATCGTGAGCGAAGATTTTGTTCTGGAAAAAGGGACGAAGATTTCCGGCACGGCGACAGCGGGGGACGAACGCAAGCCGATTGAGGAAGCGAGCATCCTGATCACCCCGCTCACGCCGGAAGAAGCCGAAGCGGAGGCTGCCGACAACGTTCGGTGCTCGTGGTGGGCCACCATCAAGAACGGCCGTTACGAGTTTTACACCACGCCGGGCGACTACCGCTTGCGGTGCCAGTCCGGAAAAGGGGACACGAAACTGGTCAAGCTGGAATCGGGTAAGGAGCTCACGGTCGATTTCCATGTCGAAGAAACACGCCGGGACAAGAAGCAACTCGAAACGCTCCGGGGCAAAATTCAAACCGGCGACGACCCGCCCCGACCGGTTGCCGGGGCGAAAATCACCTGTCAAACGTTTGATTTCGATTTTCATGAACTCTACCAGAAGACATTCTCTTCCGACGAAAACGGCGAGTTCGCAATCCCCGCCGGGACGATGAGCGTTTACGTCCAGGCGGTGACCGCCGACGGCAAACAGGGCATCATCGCCAAGGTGTCACCCACGGAAAAAAATCTTGTTCTCGTGCCGAAACCGCTGGCGACGATCACGGGAAAAATGGTTCACAAAAAGACGCAAGAGCCGGTCCTCGGCCGACGGATCGAGTGCAGCATTCGCATTCCCGGCGAAGAGACGCAATTTCAATTCTCGACGTCCGGTTTTCGATGTACCACCTTTACGGATGAAAACGGCGTGTACCGCTTCGCCGCCGTGCCCGTGGGACTCGAATACGAAATCAGTTGCACCCAACGCCCGCGCGGCGAACCGGACGACGAAACGGGCGGGACCATCCATTATGAAAGAATCGCCGCGATCGAACCGGAATCGCCGCTCACCGATTGTGGGACTTTCCAGTACGCTCCGAACATCAACGGCTCAAGCGAATACCTTTGGACGTTTTTCAACGCTTACAGTAACGTTCGGGAGAAAAGCGATTTTGAAGGCCGCTTCAAACTGCTCCTCGAACGCTGCAAGCGGGACGGCAAGAACCTGCTCGTCGTTTTCGCGCCGACGGAAGTTTTTGAAGGGGACCTCGTTTCCGAAATCTACGGTCGTTTGCCCGGAAAATTGCTGGACCTGATGTACGACACACGCGGCAAGGCATTCGAGACGGCCGACCGGTTTTACCTCATGGGTATCCCGACCGACGCGAAGGTCCGGCACGGCGCTTCCAGACGATTCGAGGCCGGGAAGTTCGTGAAACTCCGCGGCATCGACGAAAAAGTGCTGGACGAAATGACGCTCTGCTTCTTCGATGCCGACGGCAGGCTGCTCGGGAGCGAATCGATCGACGGGATCAGCGAATACGGCGGCGATTCCGAGAATAAGCCGAAAATCGATTTCAAAAGAGACGCCGTGATCGAATTGTTGAAAAAATATGTTCCGGGAGAATGAACTACCTTTTCGTCACCCCCGCGCAGGCGGGGGTCCAGAGGGAAAGCGTAACCTCTGGATCACCGCCTGCGCGGGGATGACGGTAGGTCAGATCATTTTTAATCTGGAAATCAGCATCTTACTCAACGATCATTTCAAAAGGATTCACGTCATGCAAATGAAAATGCTCATTCTCTTCACACTGGCGGCGTTCGCCCTGGCGGGGTCGTGTCGGACCGAAGAGTCGACCGGAACGCGCCGATCCAAAGAGGCGATCTCGATTTCGACCGGCTCTTCGAACGTCGAGATTCACACGTTTTGCGTCGACAAAAGAGGCCGGCTGCTCGTCGCTGCCGGGGGAACCCAGTTTTCCTACGAGATGACCGACGACGGAAACTATGAGATGAAGCAGATCGACACTCCTTCGGCAATCCACGTTTTCGATCCTGAAGGGAAGGAGCTCGCCGTTTGGAAGATCGAGGTGACGCCGCAAGCCCTGGCCGTCGGTTCGGACAACGCGGTCTACGCCGCCGGGATGGGGCGGGTCGTGAAACTGGACGAAAACGGCAACGCCCTCGCGAACGTGGAGAGCCCGCACATGCAGGGCCTGCCGCCGCTGCCGCCGATCCCCGAGGAGGAGGAAGCGGAAACCGAGGCGGAAAAAAAGGCCCGGCAAAATCGGCTCGCGGCGATTCAGGAGGAAATGAAACCGATCGTCAAGCGGCTTGTCGAAAACCGTCAGGAAACGGTCAAGGCGGAGAAAAGCAAAGACAAAGATGCCGATAAAATCGCCCAACTCCGGGCGGACGGGGACAAAATCGGACTGGAATATAGCATTCTCGCCCAAGAGCAAAAAAATCTGCAAACCTCGAAACGGGCCACCGCGATCGAAGTCCGCAACGCCGTTCTTCGTGCCCGGAGCGTCAAGAGTATCGCCGTGACGAACGATTACATTTTCCTCTGCACGCCGCCGCCAAAAGGTTACGCCAGCGAAGTTTGGCGCATGGACGCCAATTTCGGCAACCCGAAGGTGATCGTCGAGAAATTGTCCGGCTGTTGCGGCCAAATGAACATCGGGGCGGTCGACGACAAACTCGTCGTCCCGGAAAACGGACGGTTCAAGGTGCATGTTTACGACGCCGAGGGTAACCGGCTCGAATCCTGGGGGAATCGTGATGCCGAGAAGCCCTCGTCCGGTTTCGGGAGCTGTTGCAACCCGATGAACGTCGCCTTCGACGGCGAAGGGAACATCCTGACCTCGGAAGCAAGCGTCGGGGCGATCAAGCGTTTCAAGCAGGACGGCGAGTTTCTCGGCCAGGTCGCCCGATCGAGCATCGTCCCCGGCTGCAAGCACACGCCGATCGGCCTTTCGCTCGACGGCAAGAAAGCCTACATGCTCGATTTGACCCGGAAGCAGATTTTCGTGTTGGAGGAAGGAGAAACGCCGAAGGAATAATTTCGACGATTCACACAATACCTACTAGCCCCAAGCGTCAGCGCGGGGTGATAAGCCGTGCAGCTTAGCAGCTTAGCGGTCAGCGGCTTAGCAACTGAGAAGACTGTTTTCTAAGCCGCTACCTGCTAATATCCCCCCGCGCTGACGCTTGGGGCTAGTATTGGCAAAATCACATCCATTATCATGCCCGCCAAACCGATTACCGCTACTCTTCTGCTCTTGCTTTATCTCCTCGGGGCGGCCCACGCCGAAGAACCGTGGATCGATCCGGTGCAAAACACGCCGCCCGAAATTCGGGGAACCGTCGTCGATCCCGACGGCACGCCGGTGCCGGGCGCCATCGTCCGGTGCGATTTTTATAACATTCAATGCGAAACCGACGCCGAAGGGCGTTTCGCGTTACCGATCGCCTCGCCGCAATATCATCGGCTTCGGGTTTACCGGCCGGACAAGTCGCAGCTCGCCCTTTCCACGTTTTTATTCCAAAAACAGGCGGAGAAGGAAACCGGCGAGTTCCGCATCCCGCTGTTTCCCGCACGCAAGCTCACCGGAAAAGTTCTCGATGCGAACGGGAATCCGATTCCCGGAGGGACGGTTTGGTGTTCCTCGACTATCAATCAAGAAATCACCGACATCGGCGAGACCGATCCCGAGGGCAACTTCGTGTTGCACCATCCGGCGAACCATCCGCTGGGGTTGGTCGCCGCTCAAAAGTCGGGACACGGCATCGATTTTTTCAGTGTGAACGAACCGTATCCTCCGAAAGAAGGTCTGAGGCCGGAGGAAAAAGTCGCGCGGGGCGAAGTCGAAAACGGCCCGTTCACGGTTACGCTGAGCGGAGCCAAAACGGTCCGCTTCAAGGCCGTCGACGGCAGCGGCAACCCGCTCGAAGGGATCGAATTTTCGGTCTGGGTATTTCAGAAAAAAGACGATTTCCTCAATCCCGTAGGGCTCGATTTCATCCGGCAAAAGACCGACGCCTCGGGCATCGCCGTTTTCGATTGGTTGCCGAACTGGACGCTGCAGCCCGTCGAATTTGCCGGCCGGCTGCAGGAACCGCCAAATCGCTGGTTGCCGCGGACGCTCCGGGTCGAGCTGCAGGCACCACCCGAAGAACTGACCGTCGTGTTCGAGCCGGGGGTATTCGTGCGCGGCACGGTGCGGCTGCCCGACGGTCAACCGGCGGAAAATTGGATGGTGACGCTGAGCCCGGGCCGCGGGCTGCGTTTTCTCACGGACCGGCGCGGGCGATACCAATTTTATCTCGAGCGGAACCAGGGTTTTCAGATTTCCGTCCGGCAGTGGGACAAGGAAACCTCGAGCCCGACCAAGACGCCGGTCGGCGTTGCCCCGACCCGATTCAATATGAATTCGGGCGAAAGCGGACTCGAAAGAATCGACATTCAACTGCAAAGGCCGACCCGGCTTTTCGGCCGGGTGATCGGGAACCCGCCGCAGGGGGAGCCGGAACATCGATCGAGAATTCGAATCGGCGAGGGAAATCCCGAGTTCCTGGATTCCGGCGACGACAACAGGGCGTTTTGGAACGACTCTTCTCACACCATTCTCCTCGGCGAAGACGGAACCTTCGAATCTTGGCTCCCCTCGGGAACCTTCAAGCTGTATCCGGGAGATCGGTATCCTCGCTCGAACGACGACGTCAAAACTCTCGAAATCACGGACCAGCCCGAAATCCGGGTCGATTTCGAGCTTAAGCAGATATCGAAGTTTCGGGACATCGTCGTCCGGCTGGAACGGCCCGACGGCTCGACAAACAAACTTGGAAAATCGACGGTCGTTCTTTTCGAACAGGGAAAAGAGAGCGACGATGAACCGTACATGGTCTCGGAGAACGCCGGTGAGGACGGAACCGTGAAGTTCAAGACGCCCGATCGGGCGATGAAAATTTTAGCCGTAACGCCGGACAATCGTTTCGGAAGATACGCAATGGTTGCGCCGGACCAAACGAATTTGATGCTCAACCTGCTGCCGACCGGCAGTGTTGCCGGGACGATCACGAACGACCACAAAGTCGGCGAGCCGCTCGTCGGCCGCAAGGTCGAGGCCCGGCCAAAAGGTGTCTGGGGCCTCCCTGCGAGGACGGCAACGACGGACGCCAAGGGCCGGTTCGAGGTTTCCGGACTGGTCCCGGGAGTCGGTTACGAACTCCATCTGCCGCTGACGCCCCGGGATTGGCCGGACACGGTTCGAGCCTGGAGGCCTCTGCAAAGCGTGAAGCCCGAATCCTCGAAAACCGTTGACATCGGCACCGTTTCGTGTAGCCCGCAGCTTGACGGCGGCAGCGAATTTTCCTGGGCGTTTTGGGGCCTTTACGTTTCGCACCTCGGCGGAAAGAATTTCGAGACCTTATTCCAAGAGCTGTTGGAACGTGGTAAAAATGAGAACAGACGTTTGCTGGTTCTCTTCACCGAGAACGAACACGATTCGCTGTACCGCGGGTTTTCGCATGTCGGTTTGGCCGAGACTTTTTACAACGATCCGGTCGTCGCTCCGCTTTTCGACCGGTTCCTTTTCATGGGCGTTCCCACGGACAAGCAGTCCCACTCCGGCGAGGCGTATTACGGCAAGGCGAAAGCGTTCGCCAAACGACTCGGCGTTGGGGAAGATGCGGTTGACCAGCCGACGCTTTGCGTTTTCGATACCGACGGCAAGCTGCTGCACACGGACACGCTTTCCGAAATCATGGAATACGGCCCGATCCGCGACGGCAAACCGCGAATCACGGTCAACAAACCCCGGCTCATCGAATTCCTGCATCACTGGACTCCCGGGAAATCCGATCCCTGGAAACAGTAAAATAATAAATCTCAACGTCACCCCTGCGCAGGCGGGGGTCCAGAGGGAAACCGTAATCTCTGAATCCCCGCCTGCGCGGGGATGACGGTCAGTCAGATCATTTTTAATCTGGAACTCAGTAATACCATGAAACACTTTGCCATTGTTCTCTCGTTCGCCTTCCTGTTGCTGCCGACGACTCTTCGGGCCGCCGAACCGGCCAAGACGCCGCTGGTTCTCGCCGTACTCGATCCGCTGGCGATCGACCTGGCGTGCGACTGTGTCCAGGGTTTCGCCCAGCGGGATTATCGGGTGCTCGCTGCATTTCTCAAGGAGCAGCTTGAGAGGCCCGTCGAGCTCGTCTTCGCCGGGTCCGTGCCGGCGGCGTTGGCCAAGTCGTCGCAAAATCGGCTCGACATTCTCATCGGCAAAGATTCCGAAGTCTGTTACGGTTTTCGCGAGAAACAGCTGACCGGAAAACGAATCGCTTACCTGACGAACAAAAACGGTAAGACGACGTTCACCGGCCTGATCGCCGTCGCCTCGGACGACACCGCGAAAACGGTTGCCGATCTGAAAAAGCATCGGGTCGTTTTCGGCCCGGTCGCCTGCGACGAAAAATACGCCGCCGCGATCCGCCTGCTGGAAAAAGAGGGGATCGATGTTCCGAAAAAACCGCAAACGGCCGAAAGTTGCACGATCGCCGCCTTGGAAATCGTCGACAACGAATCCGAAACGCCGGTCGCCGCCGTGATCTCCGACTACGCCCTGACGCTGATCGAAGGTTGCAAGACGATCGAAAAAGGGGCCTTGCGGATTCTCGGCAAAACCGAGCCGGTCCCCTTCGTCGGCGTTTTCCTCGCGGATTCCGTCGATACGAAAACCGTGGAAGCACTTCGCGCCGCCTTGAAGGAATTCGGGCAAGACGCCAAACGTCTGGAAAAACTGGAGACGAAAAACGGCTTCGAGTTCGTCCAATCGGAAGACGGCAAAACGCCCTGGCAGGCCGTACCTGTTGCCGAAAAAACAACGGACTCCGCAAAAAAAAAGTAAACTCAAGCCGATTTGAATCTTCCGTGAGCAAACGGCAGCGGCTCAACGAAGCCGCAGGTTTGTCGAAGGCGAAGCCCTTTTTGCCTGGACGGCAGGTCCCCACCCCTATCGGCGACGGTCGCTGGCCGCAGTGGCGAGGGCCGAATCGGCTGGCCAATCAAGCCGTCTTGCCGGAGACGCTGTCCGAAACGCCGGAAATTCTCTGGGAAAAGAAGCTCGAAGGGGACGGCATTTCCGGTGTGGTCAGCGACGGGAGTATCGTCGTCGTCGCCGATCGCGATGTCCTGGACACCTCGGATATTTTTCGCTGCCTCGATTTTGCAACAGGCGCCGAACGCTGGCAACTCAAGTATTCGGCTCCGTCGAACTTCGACTATGGCAACGCTCCCCGGGCGACGCCGCTCTTGGCGGGGGACCGGGTTTTTACGCTGGGGGCTTCCGGGCAGTTGCATGCCGTGAGTTTGTCGTCCGGAAAAATCCTGTGGCAAACCTCGCTCCCCTCGGCGTTCGGCGGCCCGATTCCGCAATGGGGCTTCGCCGGTTCGCCGCTGCTGATCGACGCCGTTTATGAGGGGGACGCTTTGAAATCGGGGAAGCTGATCGTCCAACCGGGCGCGGCCGACGCCGGGCTCGCCGCTTTGGACGCGTTGACGGGCGAGGTGATTTGGAAATCGTCCCCAGGCCGCCCGGCCGCTTATGCTTCGCCGCAGTTGGCGAGCTTTGCCGGCGTCCGGCAGATCATCGCCTATGATGCGAAGTCGCTCGGTGGCTGGGATCCGGAAACCGGAGAGCGGCTTTGGGAACTCGTGCCGAGTCGTTCCGGGGATTTCAATGTTCCGACGCCGATTCCATTGGATGAGCGGCATCTTTTCGTCGCGACGGAAAACAACAAAGGGCGGATTTACCGTTTTGACGACAAGGGGCGGATCGATCCGAAGCCTGTTTTCGTGCAAGACGAACTCGCCCATGACTCCAACACGGCCGTCGCTTCCGAAGGCCGGATTTACGCCGCCGATTGGGCGTTGCTTTGCCTCGACGCCGGGAGCCTCCGGATTCTTTGGACGCTGGAAGACGACGCCTTAGGGGATTACGCGACGCTGATCCTCGGCGAAACGCGATTGCTCCTCAGCACGCACGACGGCACGGTGCTGCTGATCGACCGGACGGTCGAACCCGGCCGGATCGTTTCCCGCTGGCGGCCGTTCGGCGACGACGATGTCGTGCTGAGTCATCCGGTCGTCCTCACCAACCGGCTCCTTGTTCGCAGCACCTCGAAAATCGTTTGCATCCGACTGGATGCGGGTGAGTGACCGGAAACAGAGCTCGAAGCATAAGCGAAGGGAAGCGAGCACAGTCCCTCGTTGATCCGGATCGGGCTCCCGTTGTTTTTCAAAGGCCGAATGGATAGACTGAATTATGGAGCAATAACACGTCGATTATTTTATTTAAGAACACACACAGCCACATCCTTTACCGGGAAAATAAACCACTCCAGACCAACTCCTGATGCGCTCTAAAAATCCCGAAAGCGCGCCACGAAAACTAACGTGGTGTTACTGGATTTCACTTGGGTGTAATTTGGTAATATTCGCCTGTTTCATACATGAACGTATCTACTGGCTCTTCGGCAGACAGGGCCCTGGGGCGGTAAAAGTCTTGAAGGAACCGTTGCTATTCTGAACGAAAAAAGGGGAGCCGATCCCCTGGAGAAATGTCGGTTTACATTAGATAATTGCTTAAGATTTGGACTTGAGATAAGATGCAACGATGGATCTCAAGACCTATAAATCATTGGTAAAAAGCGAATCGTTTTCGCTTAGAATAAGTCTTTAACTGGTCAAATTTTGGTTTTCGAGGCGTTTCAGCATTCGGGCGATCATGGCGATGATTCCCATCGCCGACAGCTGCGGGGCGAGGAGCGGCAGGACGGCGTTGATGTGCTTGAGCGACACCGGCGGAATTTTGCTTTTTTCCTTGAGTCGGGCGTCACGCCCTTTTCGGACTGCCTGGACCGCCTAAAGTTTTTGATGTGCCTCGACCGGGACGACTTCCTCCTCGACGCCCCAACGAAAAATGTCTTTCACGATCGGGCAGGTCTTTCAGATCGGCCCATTTTTCGGCATCAACTGGGAGTAGCGTTGTTTGCTTTCGAGGGAGCCGAATTCACCGAGATAGTAATTTTTGCCGCGGATGGTGACGACGGCACAATGACGGGCTTTGTGATACCGATAAGACAGGGCGGTTGCTTTTTTGGGCACGGCGATGCCTCCTTTCATGGTCAAAAACGATACATGTACCGTTTTAGTTTTCCATTCTTGCCGCACGTCAGACCGCCTGACGGTATCCTAACACCGGATTCAGCTTGCACTTACATCAAATCGGGGCGACTGGATTTGAACCAGCGACCTCTGCGTCCCGAAAACAGAGAGGAGAAAGGACACCTCGCGTCAAAATCGGCTATAAACAAGGATTTTACAGCGTTTCTCACTTCACGCAAGCCTCTCATTCCATAGCAAAATATAACAGATTATGGTAGTACAACCGGGTGTTTGGTAGTACAAAATAGTACAGCGTTTTTGGGCTCCATTTGTCTCCCTCGCTGGTAAGATTTTTGGAGTTCTCTGCTGAGGTGTATCTCCTATAACAACACCGCCACGGCAACGTGATGAACGAACCGCCAGGCTCGGTCGAGGTCGAAGGCTGCCAAATCCGATTCCCGCAGCACAGGAGCCAGGTGCGGGGTAATCTGGCGACGCAACGTCTCCAGAGAACCGCTGTCGTGTTTCATCGAACCCTCAGCAATGCTCAGCTTGCTTCGGACAAGGGCCAGGAACGTCGGGTCGTCGACCTCGAATAACGCTTCCCGATTCCCATAATCGATGTCGTAGAAATCACGAATCGCGGGGGCACGCCGCGTCAGGGCCGCCCGAAATTTTTCCGCGTACGCCTCCCGGCACGAAAGGGCTCGGACCGAAATCGGCTCGACCGCAGGCTGGCGGCGAAGCGGATCAAGCAAAAGAGTCGCCGCCGAGAACGGATGGACGACATGATCCAAAACCGGCTCTCGCAGTCCGATTTCAAGTTTGATCGATTCCGGTTGGCCCGACAGTACCGACGTGTAATGCAGGTCGGCGACGTACTGCATTGAATTGTTGTGCCCCGTCAAACTCCCGACGATTTCGATGCCCGGGATGATGTTGCCGAGTGCGTCGATTCGTTTTTTGAGCGGGGCGATCAAGCGACTTCGCTTGCTTCGAGGACAGTCTGGCTCGACCGGAATCGAAAAATCGAGGTCTTCGCTCATCCGGTAAAACCGGGCGTGAATCTTGCTCAAGGCCGTACCGCCTTTGAAGACAAGACCGTTCGCTTCCTCTTGGAGCCGCTCCAGGACGACCGAGCAAAAATAGTCCTTCTCGACCAGGTGGGCCCGAAAGCCCGTCGTCGCTTCGGTATAAAGCAGGGCCTCGCGAAACAGAACCGCGTCGAGGTGATAATCGATCATCGTTCCTCCCGATTATCGAGCACGCCCCAAGTGCGATCGACGGTTCCACGTTTCGGGCGGCCGGGAACCATCGGCACCAAGGCGCTCGTTTCCGGCAGCGTTCTGAGTAGTCGATCTATCTGTCGGGCTTCGACGCCGCAACTCTCCAGGCATTTCCCGATGCGGCGGCAGGTTCCGACGTTGCCGTATTTCAGCGTGAGGCGGACGATCTCTTTCGCCGAATCGGGCTTGGCGGCCAGTTCCGCCGCGATCCAATGATAAGCCTGCGGGAGCGTCTCGAAGCGGCTCCAGTCGTACACGGCGTCGACAAGCGTGCGGGTACGCGACGAAAACCAAACGGTCGTGCCGTCGGGCGTCGTGAACGATTCCATATCGCCGAGCCGGTTGTCGGCGACCTTGATGAGCAGCATTTCGGTTTGGCCGAGAACACGTCTGCCGGAAAGCCGGTTGTTATACACATACAGCCGGTTGGGAACCTGATCGTTGAAGCCGTAACGGTTGAAGGCGTTCGGCCCGCAAAGCTGCCAGGTCGCCTGGCGTTCGAGCATGAGCGACGAAAGGAGCGTGTACTCGCCGGGGCTCCATGCTCCTCCGACGGGGAGTCGGTCGGGAACGCGGTAGACCCCACGCCGAACACGCACGATCAGCTTCTGCCGTGCCAGTCGGCTGAGCAGGTTACGTTCCTGCATCTCGGTCAGCCCGAGGCCGCGCACGACGTCTCCCGTGCGGACGGTCGAGAGTTTCCGCAGCTGGACGTAGGCGAAGAAACGGCTACCGAGATCGTTCAGGGACATTGTGTGCTCCATTTTTTGAAAATCGCCTCAAATGCGATTTGCAGAAAATAGAATACACGAAGGATCGCAGCCGGTCAAGGTAGGACCGTTCTGGTATTTTACTCTCGCGGGGATTCGTATTCGTTCTTTTGGGCCTTTTTATCCCCACCGATGCCCAACACCCTGTCCGCCCCGGGTATAATTCGATCAGGATTTTCCCCATTTGGAAAGGAGTCGCCCGTCTTTTTCGCCGACTCGCCATGTCCGAATTCGGATCCAACCTTGACCTCGACGAACTGTCCGAAATCCCGCTGTCCAAAGGATGGACCGAGCTGACGCTACAGATCCATAGGGAAACCATAATCTATGGATTCTCGTCTGCGCGGGAATGACGTTAGAGAGTCTTTTACCTACCTATCTTCGCCACAAGTTTTTACTACACTCTATCGATTATAACAATTAGAGCATTTCAAAATTTAGTGTACGGTGTATCCGGCGTGTCGGAAATAGTTTCGGCATTCGGTTTTGGAAAACAGCTGCGGCGAGCGACGCAAGAAGCGTTGCAGCTTGCCAACATCGCGAATTTTCCGCTTTCGCAGCACCGATTTCAATTTCGAAAATGATAATTCGATCGGGTTCAGGTCCGGACTGTAGGCCGGAAGGTACAACACACTCGCCCCCTTCGACGCAAGCAACGCCTCCACCTCCAATCCCTTGTGTGACGATAAATTGTCCATCACCACGACATCCCCCTTATGCAATACCGGCAGCAAATGTCGCTTCAAATATCCGAGAAATCGCCGCTTGTTCATCGCTCCCGTAAATGCATGGGGAGCCACGACACCATCATGCTTCAAACCGCAAACCAACGTCGTATTGACCCAATGGCCGTGCGGCGTCCGATCCACAAGCCGTTCGCCGACCGGAGCCCGGCCATACAATCGGGTCATGTTGGTTCGAGCCGAAGTTTCGTCCAAAAACACCAGTTTTTTCGGGTTCAAGCCGCACTGCATCGCTTTCCATTCGACTCGCTTTCGAGCAATGTCCGGGCGTTCCTGTTCGGCGGCTTTCAGTTGTTTTTTTTATAAACGAGTTTCAACTTGGCCAAGGCGTTGGCGACGGTTTGATGGGTGACTTCGACCGGCAGGGCGTCGCGGATTTCGAATAAGGTGGCGTCGGGTGTTTGGGCGACGATTTTTTTAATTTGGTCGTGATACGGTTCGAGTTTTGGTTTGGGGCCGGTCTTTCCGTTTTTGGGAGCGATGGTTCCGGTTTCACGGACGTGTCGTTTGAGTTTGGTGATGAAGGAGGATGAGACGTTCCATTTTTGGGCGGCGGCGATTTCGGTCATGCCGTTGTTACAATCGGCAAGAATCCGTTTTCTCATTTCGTTGGGAATCGGTTTCATGGTGGGGCTCCGTGCGAGGAATAAACGAACATCCTGTCAAGGCCACCATGATAACCGATAAGCCAATTTTACAGTATAGCAATTTTTGAAACGATCTAGCTGCAAAATTCGCCATGACAAGATACACGATTAAATTGTTTATGTGGCCATTTCAAGGACACATGCAAGGATCGCTCGAATACCGCGCCGAAACCCTTTTTAGGACGCTTGATCCTCGCCTTAACCCTCGCATAGTTTTAGTCGGGGTTCTCGACGAAGAAAGGGAAGGATCGTATCCCATTTGCCTTGAACCGGAGGATTGCGGCTATTCCGTCGAAATTTTTTCGGGTGTCGAGGAACTTGCCGTACAACTTCAAGAACTTGACGAACAGAATAGAATCTTCGTAGGCGATGCCAGATGTGCTAAAAGAATCGCAAAAGAGGTTGTGGACAGATCATATGCAAATGCGATCAAGAGCATAATCAAAACAAGGGACTATTACGACGAAAAAGAATTGTTTGTTGCTGTGCCGTCATATATCAAGGGCTATCAAGTGTTTACTGTCTTGATTTTGGATAAGAAGGCTTTTGATAATCATTATTCGTTCACAAAACAAAAAGAAAGCCAATTTTCAAGATGCCCTATAAGCCGTTCTTTTATCGAAAGCACTGTAAAAGTTTTTTTGAACGAATGTACCGCTGCATTAAATAAATCGGAAGAGCCAAGCGAAGCGACTAAAAGGGGATCAGATGAATTGCTGAGAGAAGCAGGGGCCGATTTCGTGAAAACCGTCGGATGGGCGGGCGGTGGTTTGGAAGGCACCGGCATTTATGAAGCGTGCAACGATATATCCGCTTTGAAATATGAGGGAGCAGTCGGCATCGGCGATATGATTATCGCTCCCCAAGGGCATCCGAACGTCAGGCTATCGCTGGAACTGGCGAATCCGATTAGAATTCACAATCACCGAATGGTACGTAAATTTTTGGAGCTTTCAAACAACACAACGTCTATCGTATCCGATGCTGCTTTTATTTACGGACTTGGGGAAATTCGAGGAAATTACAATCCGCAAGAAGAAAACCTGTTTGTCATTCAGTTTTTGAGCCATTACAAGTGGAGATTGCTGCATAATCGCAATCCAATGCTGGTTGTCGAATACCGCGAACCCGCACTGCCGAAAGATAAAATCGACAGAAAGAAATTTTACTCTGATTTGCCGAGAGTTTTTCAAGGAATCACCAAAGAACAGATCGACAACCTTTGGGAGATCGCTATTGAAGCGACTACGCAAAAACACGGAACGATGCTGGTTATCAGCGACGATGCGAAAAACGAATCCGTTCGACTTGGACGGCAGTGTTTCGTTGTGAAACCTTTTAAGCTCGCAGACGAAAAAATTTCGCAAGTGACGGCCATTGATGGAGCCGTTTTGGTTGATCGGGACTGTATTTGCCATGCTATCGGAGTAATTTTGGATGGATTGGCCACAAAAAAAGGTGATCCGGCTCGCGGTGCCAGATATAATTCAGCGATTCGTTATTACGAATCGGTTCACAAGCAAACACCTCTCGTAATCGTTATCATTTCAGAGGATGGAATGATTAACCTAATCCCCGACCTGATGCCTCAGGTTAAACACTCGGACATTACCAAGGCAATCGCCGATTTTAAAAAGGTATACGAATCTGAGGAATTTGACAGAAAATCCTATTTTCCTCTGATAAATTCCTTGGAGTCCGTTGAGTTTTATTTGAGTAAAAGCGAGTGCGATGAGATCAATAGTTGCAGAAAGAATATCGAAGAGAAATTCAACGAAGAATTTGGGCCGGTTCATTTTGTTCGGAATGACCTTAAACCACATGAGGAAATGAACGAGAGTTACTATTTTGTTGAAAACTGATGAAATAAAACATACGTCCGGTTTCGATTTGTATCGAAAAAGCGATTTTTATTCCGAAGTGCAACGAATAGCGACGTAAAACGACCCTCTGGGCGTTATTGGGAGCGTACGTACCAAGGAAAGGCTTTCATCGTTTTTCAGGGAAAGGGGTGGGGTATATTGAAGCCGGCTTAAAATTCCCATCTTCAATACGGCAGCGACCCAACGAGGCCGCAATTTGATCGAGGGCGAAGCCTACCGCCCCTACCGGCTACGGTATATCATTCCGTCACGATTTCCAAAGCGGCCCAGTAGCCCGCCTCG
>JAVBQI010000086.1:0-32168 GCA_031549145.1 Thermoguttaceae bacterium
TTGCGGGTTCATGGGCCATGGTTCACCTCCTTGTTTTGGCTTAAACAAGGTGTATCGTGGCCTTTTTTCGTTTTTATGTCATCGGCAATTTTCGTAAATTACGCATCTTCAACCCCTCAAAGTACGAAACGATCAGAAAAATCGCCTAACCGGAATTCCATTCCGGCTACGGTATACTAATATTATTCGGAGAGAACTTGATTTTCAAGCAAAATTCTCTCCGAAAAGGAAAATGTCCCTCGCTGATATGCTCAAACCGGTTGAAAATTCCCGTCTTCAGGACGGTAGCGGCCCAACGAGGCCGCGGTTTGACCGAGAGCGAAGCCCATTTCGCCTGGACGGCAGGTCCCCGCTACGGTATCTTAGACAGTGCTAGCAGCGCAGCGTCGCTTGCAGACCTTATACGCGGTCCGCGAGTTGTGCCGGAATCGGTCAGAAGTAGAACCGGAAGCTCGCGGCGAAGATGTCGTCCGTCGCCCGGTATCGGCCTTGGGCGGTTCCGTCGGAGTGAACGTATTCGAACATGATGCGTGTGTTCGGATTCCAGTACCAGTTCAAACCGCCCACCGTATCCGTCGTGCGTCCGCCCGCGATGTTATCGACACGATAAACACGGTCCGCATCGGTCAAGCCCCACTGCACGTACATTTCCCACGCCCCGAGCGACTTGGCGACGAATCGTTCCACGCCTCCGCCGTAAAAGGTGGACCGGCTCGCTTCTTTAACGCAATCGAGATTCTTTTTCGTTTTGATATTGCCGAAACCGCCGCTCTTTTTGTTGTAAGGCCGGCAATCGCCGGTCAGGAACCAGCGTGCTTCGACGTAGCCGCCGTAGATCTCACGCCCCTTGTCGAACGATCCGGCGAAAAGCTCCGACGAGAGCGTCACGGGGCCGTAGCTCCATGCCGCCTCGAAGCCGCCCTGGTTGTATTGCGAAGCGTCGGCCGCCGCCACGGTGTACCAATAGCTCGCGCGTCCGAAGCCGCCGATCCTTGCCGAGCCGGGCGATGTGAAACCCGTGCCGCTTTCATTCGGATTCTGGTAATAAATGTAATGGCCGCCAAGATGCAGGAATTTTTCCCCGTCCTTGGCGTAATACGGAACGCACGTAAAGCGGGTGTTGTAGATGATTCCCTGGTTGTCGTCGACGCTGTACTTGAAATCATCCATCCGCCGCGCGGCGAAAATGCCGTTGAACCAGCGGATCCGGTCGTCCGCGAAATAGAATGTCTGGCCGCCGCCGAAACGCCGACCGGGGCTGAACATTTGGACCGCCGTGGGCCGTTCCATCGCGGTCGAGTTGCGGGAGGAAGTCACGTAACTCATACCACTTTCGATCTTGTAATGTCCGATGCGGACGTAATCGAGACCGGGTATGTTCTTCGCGCCCATGTAAGCATCCTTCAGCCGCACCGACATGTTATTGGTGGTCGGACCATGCTCGAAACCGACATCTGCCTTGTAATCGAAGATTTTGAAACCCTCGCCGCTGAGGCCGATCTGCGCTTCACGGAGGCCGAGAATGTTGCTCTGGTCGGGAGGAAGGTGCGCGCCTTGCGTCCAATCGGTGCCCGGCCCGTTGAAATTGACCGAGTCCACGAACACGCGGCCACTGACTTTGACGCTGAAGTTCTTTTTCGTGTCGACCTTGCCTTCTTTCTTTTTCAACTCTTTTTCCAGCTTGTCGATCCGGGTCTCCAGGGCGGCGACATCGGCGGCGTAGTAGGGAGGCGGCGCGGCGAAAACCTCGCCGGGCGGACCGATCTGTGCGGACAAGTTGCCGCATGTTCCGACGAGCAGGGCGGTTGCCAAGAGAAAACGCATACGGAATTTCATGGAATGTTTCCAAAAAAAGGAAATTCGATGTTCGATTTTGCAGGCAGGTCCATCCGGTTATATCGGCGAGTCCTTTTGACGGGAAATGTCAAAATATTATAAAAATGCCTAAAATAACAGGGCCCTTCACGATATGAATCGGTACATTGCGAAAAGTCGCCGCACTTTAGCGGTGCCGTGCCGACAGGCGTACCTGATTTTTCGCCGTGAGCATGATCCCGGGCAAAGCGAACGGCGAACGACTTTTCCGCATATGCCGGCAGGATGTCGTCCTTCTCACTTTCAATCCCAACCTTCCGAAGCCGGCATTCCCTGGCACCGAATCGTTCTGTTTTCCGTAACGATCCAATCGACCTTTTGATCGTGCGGTTGCATCGGGATCCGTTCGAGGAGTTGACACTCAAAAGCGAGGCCGACTCTCGGCACATTCGCGGGAACTCGGCTCAAAAACCGATCGTAATACCCGCCTCCCCGACCGAGCCGACCGCCGGAGAGATCGAAACCGAGGCCCGGCAGTAAGATCAATGCCAATTCGTCCGGTTCGGCCTGACGCGACGGATCGGTTCGCAGTTCTGATTTCGGTTCCCGAATTCCGAGCGAGTAAGGTCGCAATTCTTCAAGCCCCAGGAGCCGAAAAAGCCTAAGATTTCCGTTTTCACAATAAGGTACGACGGCCGAAAAAGACAGTTCTCCGTCCGGGGAAGAGGAGGCCCACGGGAAAGGAACGGTCAAAAATCGGGCCGTTTCGACCTCGTTCGGCAGATCGACATAAACCATGACGGGGGCCTTGAGGGCTACCGCCTGTCGAAAGGGGGGAAAATCGGCGAGATTATGCCAGATTTTTTCGCTACGCCCACTCCGATCCGTCAGTTCGCGGAGCCGCGTTTTTAATGTTGTGCGAAATTCTATTTTTTTCGACATTGTCATTTCCTTTTTCAGTACCAGGAGCCTGTTTTTCGGATTTTCTGCCCTTGACAATCCGGCACGAATTTCGGAAACTTCGGCGTTTTCCCCAAAGCCCGCCGTTTTCCCGCATTTTTTGATAAGGCGATAAAATTTGACCCGTTGTCATATTTTCGCATTTGACATGGGCCGCGCGGTTTTGAACTCCGCGATGCTTCGTACAAAACCTCGCTTCGTTCAATTTTTGTCGTCCGCACAATATGAAAACAATCAACCGTTACGTCCTGACCGAACTCCTGCGATCGTTCTTTTTCGCGCTCATCGTCATGACCGGCCTTTTGGTCCTAGTGATGGTCGTGCGGGAAGCGCTTGCGAACGGTATTCCGCCGATTTTGGCCGTTCAGCTGATCCCCTATATTCTCCCGGAACAATTTCGTTTTACAATGCCGATGACCTTGTTGTTGGCGACGACGACATTTTTCGCGAGAATGTCGAGTTCCAACGAGATCACGGCCCTCAAATCGGCTGGAATCGCGCCTTGGCGAATCCTTTGGCCGGTTTATGTCGTCGCGATCCTTCTCAGCCTGCTCACCGTTTGGCTCAACGACTTTGCGGTCACCTGGGGCAAGGCGGGAATGACCCGGGTCCTGATTGCCGGAGCCGAGGAATACATTTACGACAATTTGAGGAGGAATCACGAACTTTCGCCCGGTCAGAGCGGATTCTCGATCAAGGTCAAAGGGGTTGAAAACAAAAAGCTTCTCTCTCCGACGATCACGATGCAAAGGCAGGCCGCCGCGATTTCCGCGCAATGGGCCGAGATCAACTTCGATTACGCCAACCAAAACCTGACGTTCATTCTGCACGATCTGACGGGCGAGGCGGAAGGGAACGTCTCCATTGTCGGGAAGAAACACGAAGAAACGGTTTCTCTCGGAGATATTGTTCCCGGGAGCAAGCCGAGCGGTCGGCCCGCGGAAATGTCGATGCAGCAAATTCCCGGGGAAATCAAAAAACAAACCCGCCAACGAAAGTCCCTGCAAAATCAAATGGCGACGGTCTCCGCCTTTTCCGTGAGCACTGGGGATTTCGACGGGTTTTCCTCGTCACAATGGACCAGATTCGCGCAAGAAAGTCAATACATCCAAGAAGCATTGATCCGCTTGAATCTGGAACCGCCCCGCCGTTGGTCCTCGGGATTCAGTTGCTTCTTTTTCGTTTGGCTGGGGGCTCCGCTCGCGATTTGGATGAGAAAAACCGACATCTTCGCCAGCTTTTTCGCCTGTTTTATCCCGATACTCATTTTATATTACCCCTTTCTCATGGCCGGACTCGAAGGGGTGAAAAGCGGTTTCCTTCGACCGGAATCGGTTTGGATCGGAAATTTCTTTCTCGCCGTGGTCGGGTTTTGGTTCCTTAAAAAAGTTCATCGTTATTGAGGCTTCAGGTTTCAGGTTTCAGAAAATACGTTCCCTGCACCTTGGTTCCGCGAGATATGAAATTCCTTTCCTGCTGTTTTTCGACGCTCCTACTCGTTTTCGCCGCTTTGGGGGAACCGCTGTCCGCCCAACCCCTGGCGGCCGCGAATCCCGGGAACGGCACGGCGGGTCGACCGGTCCCGTTTTCAGAGGTCCGCCGACCGAGCGGGACACCCTCGCCGCGGGAAGGCAGCGGCGGCGAGTCGCGACTTGATCTGAGCCCTTCGTTCAAGCACCGTTTGCCTTACTCCCAGGTTTGCGGAGTGATCGTCTGTCAGTCGGATGTCCCGCTTTCGGAAATGGAAACGATCCTCGGAGAAATGACGCAATTGCAGGACGATTTGAAAAGATACCTCGCGATCTCCGAAGCGAACGAGAAGATCGAGCTTTGCATTTTTTCGAATGAAAAATCGTATTGGAGTTTTTTGAAGAAGGAATTTCCGGATGCTCCGACCGACCGGCGGGCGCTTTATGTCAAAATCAAAGGCCCAGGGGTCGTGCTTGTGCAAAAAACGAAGGATTTCGAGGTCGATTTGCGACACGAAATGACCCATGCGATTTTACATGCTTCAATCCGGGAGGTCCCGATCTGGCTCGACGAAGGATTGGCGAAATACTTCGAACCCCGTCCGGAAGAGCGGGCGTTCGAAAACCCCTATCTGGGCAAAATCAAACGTAACAGCCGTTTCGGACTGGTCCCTTCGTTGGACCGGCTTGAAAAACTGACCGACATCGGCGAGATGGGGAACCGGGAATACCAGGAATCCTGGGCTTGGGTTCATTTTCTCATGCATGATTCCCCGGAAACGCATCAAATGCTGGCCCGGTATCTGCGTACTTTGGCCGAAAGTCCGAATCCGTTGCCGAAAATCGCCCCCCGGCTTCGCGGTTCTCTGGGCAATCCCCGCACGGAATTCCAACGGCATTACAAACAGTGGAGCCGAAACGAAGAGATGGCCCAAACCTCCCGTTAGCCGCCGTTCCAAAACAACCTTTGCATCGGCACGAAAAATCGAACATTTTCATTGTAGGTTTTTTAACACGAAACACACGGAAAGACGGAAAACACGGAATTCTTACATTTCCGTCTATTCCGTTATTCCGCGTATTCCGTAGTAAAAAAAGTGCGATTGTAATACGGGGCCATAGGGAACCGGCGTCTGCGCCGCTCGGCTAAACGGACTTCTCAATACGTCGCGTGTCTGCTCCCGGTTCGATATCTTTTCCGTTCGGTCTTGTCGGACGAAAAACGGGCTGATAAAATCACAGCGGGTTTGTTCGCGGTTTCCGTTTTTTTGTCTGGTTCGCTGTATTTCGGTCTCCGTTCGGCTTCATACAAAATATTGCTCGGTTCACTCACAAAAAAATAACGGTATTTTTCATGCGATTGTTACTCTGCCTCATCTTCGTTATCCTTTTTGCGATTTTGCTCGGCAGCGGCACTGGTTTTCTTCTCGGCGATGCCGCCAACAAGTCCGCCGCCTGGTATCCCGAACGGGAAGTCGCTTCCAAGGAAGATCTCCAAAAAAGATTGATCGTCATCAACCCGGAGGCCAAGGCGTTTGTCGAAACGGACGTTTTCGATTTCGGCGTGCTTGATCGTTCCCGGGAAGGACGACACGATTTCGTCGTCGAAAACCACGGAAGCGACGACCTGACGTTGACGGTCAACCGGACCAGTTGCACTTGCACGGGGGTCGATGTTTCCGAAAAAGTCGTCAAACCGGGCGGCAAATCGATCATTACGGTGCATTGGAAATCGGACACACCGTCCCCGACGTTCAAACAAGGGGCATCGATCCTGACGAACGACCCGGAGATGCCGGAGATTTTCTTCACCGTAAAGGGACTTTTTACGTCCCCGGTCATGGTCGAGCCCGGAATGTTGGTTTTCCCGCCGATCAACATCGGGCGGGATTCCCAAAGTTCGTTTCGGGTTTACGGTTTCGAAAAACAGCCGTTGGAATTGAACGAAATCCGCTTTTCGGATACCGAACATTTTGAAGTCGCGACCGAACCGGCGGAGTTGAACGCGATCGATCGCGCCGATCCGATTTTTCAAAAGGCGACCAACGTCCTACAGGTCAATGTCAAAGTCAAGCCCGGCCTGCCGCTTGGTTCCTACCAGGAACGGTTGCTGTTGATCACGAATTACGAAAAGGAACCGGAATTGGAATTTTTCGTCAAGGGCAACATTGTCGCCGGCAACATTTCGATCGGCGGCAGGGATTTCAACCGGGAGACGGGCGTTCTCAATGCCGGAAGAACGACGATTCTCAAGCCGCTCGTTTCCCAGTTTACGGTTCGGTACACCGGAATCGTCCCGGAAAATGCCGATTTGAAGGTCGTTCAGGTCGAGCCGCCGTTTATGAAAATCACCGTCGAGAAACTCGGCGGGACGGAAAACGCGGAGGAAGCCGCGGCAAGGCGTTCGTTGGCCTTTGTCTGCAAGGCGGAAATCATGAGCGAGACCCCCGGCAGTTGGAATGGACCAGACCCCAAAAACATGGGCTTCGTCGAATTCGAGACCGGACTCCCCGAAACGCCAACCCTGCGTATCCCCATCCAATTCTCGATTGATGGGAATTAGAGCATTTCAGGTTTTCGTTTATACTAGCCCCAAGCGTCAACGCGAGGTGATATACTCAAGCCGGTTTAAAATTCCCGTCTTCAGTACGGTAGCGGCCCAACGAGGCCGCAGGTTTGTCGAGGGCGAAGCCTACCGCCCATACCGGCTACGGTATACAGAGTTCCAAAAAAATCTGACCCTGATTTTGGAATGACTTTCGTCACCCCCGCGCAGGCGGGGGTCCAGAGGGAAACCGTAATCTCTGGATTCCCGCCTGCGCGGGGATGACGAAATGTCAGTTCATTTTTAATCTGGAACTCAGTATTTATGTGAAGATCGATAAACGAACTGCGACACCAATATGAAACCCGCGATCTTGCTCTCGCTCTTTTGTCTCCTCCCGTTCGCGACGGCGGTTGCGCTCGATGCCGCGGAACGCCCGAACATTTTGATGATCGCTTCGGACGATTTGAATGATTGGGTCGGCTGCCTCGGCGGGCACCCCCAGGTCCAAACGCCGAACATCGACCGATTGGCCGGTCGCGGGGTCGTCTTTTCCAACGCCCATTGCCAATCGCCGATTTGCAACCCTTCGCGGACGAGCCTGCTCATGGGGCTGCGGCCGACGACGAGCGGGGTCTATGCGCTCGATCCGTGGTTTCGGACCGCCGAGCGTTGGCGGAACCATACGACCTTGCCGCAATATTTTGCGGAAAACGGTTACTACACCGCTCTGGTCGGCAAGATTTTTCACGATCGGGGGCAATTCGGCAAACCGGCAGGGGACAAACCCGAATTCGAGACGCTCGGTTATACCGGCGGCTTCGGGCCGCTCCCGCCGAAAAAGTTCGTTGAAACACCCGACCCGATGCCGCTGATCGATTGGGGGCCGTTTCCGGAACGGGATGAGGACGGGGAAGATTACAAGGTTGCCGAGGCCGCGATCGCGCTGCTCAAGAACCGGCCGAATGATCGCCCCTTTTTTCTCAGTGTTGGCTTTGCCCGACCGCACTTGCCGCTGTATGCCCCACAAGAATGGCACGATCTGTATCCGAAGGAAACGCTTATCCTCCCGCCGTATCTTGAAAACGACCGGGATGATGTCCCGCCATTCGCCTGGTATTTGCATTGGAAACTGCCCGAAGTCGGTATGCGCTGGGTCAAGGAACACCATCAATGGGAGGCGATCGTCCGCTCTTACCTCGCCTGTGTCAGTTATATGGACGCCCAACTCGGACGGTTGCTTGATGCGTTGAAAGCGGAAGGGCTCGAACAAAACACGATCGTTGTTTTTTGGGGGGACCATGGTTGGCATTTGGGCCAAAAGGAACTGTTTTCAAAAACCTCGCTCTGGGAACCGGCGACGAAAGCTCCGCTGATTTTCGCCGGGCCGGGTGTTGCCGGAAGCGGTCGCTGCACCCAACCGGCCGAACTGTTGGACATTTTTCCGACGCTGATCGAGCTTTGCGGCTTGCCGAAAAACGAGCAACTCGAAGGGCTGAGCCTATCTCCGCAGCTCGGCGATCCGAAAACGGTCCGGGAGCGACCGGCGATCACGACCGACGGGCCGGACAATCATTCGATCCGTTCAGAGCAGTTCCGGTACACGCGGTACGGCGACGGCAGCGAAGAGTTTTACGACATGCAAGCCGACCCGAACGAATGGATCAACCGAATCGCCGAGCCGGAATACCGGGAGGAAATCGAGAAGCTGGAGCGATGGGTTCCCAAGCAACCGGCGAAGCCGCTGCCGGGCAGCCGGATGCGGCTGATCGAACAAAGGGACGGCGTCTGGTATTGGGAAGGTGTCCCGATCCGGCTGGACGAACCTGTCCCCGCTCTCGGCCGTGTACAGGAAGATCATGCCCCGAAGCGAGCGATTCAAAACGCCCGGGAACACGCCCTCGAAAGCGTTGCGGAAACGGCGGAATGAAGGTATATTGCATCTTACCAGCCCCAAGCGTCAGCGCAGGGGGATAAACCGTGAAATTTAGCCGCTTCGAAAACAGTATTCCAAGCTGCTAAGCCGCTGACCGCTAAGCTGCCAATATATCACCCCGCGCTGACGCTTGGGGCTGGTAATTTGGTCTGTGCAAAAAATTTGGACGTCATCCTTCATCATGCCAAAAAAACCGCTTGAAATTCTGTTTTCGCTGTTGAGCCTGCGGTTCCTGCGACCGGGTACGCGAATTCCGGCCCTGTTCTTGCTCGGGATCTGCTGCGGGCTGGGGCTGCTGTTGGCCCATGTTTCCCGGGC
Source organism: Thermoguttaceae bacterium (assembly GCA_031549145.1). Taxonomy (GTDB): domain Bacteria; phylum Planctomycetota; class Planctomycetia; order Pirellulales; family Thermoguttaceae; genus JAVBSX01. The sequence continues at coordinate 9,044 of JAVBQI010000086.1, forward strand.
GACCTCGTATTTGAGCAACGACTCGAAAACCTGCATCAACTGTCATGTAATGACGGACGCCTATCTTTCCTGGCAACATTCCTCGCACGCTAATCACGCCGTCTGCAACGACTGTCACGTTCCGCACACCTCGCTGCCGCGCGAATACGCGTTCAAAGCGCACGACGGCTTGCGGCATGCCGGGATTTTCACGCTCAGGCTGGAGCCGCAATCGATCAAGCTTTCAGAAGGAGCGATTCCGGTCGTTCAGGAAAACTGTCTCCGCTGTCACGAACAGCGGCTCGCCGAGGTCTCCGCCTGCCGTTACCAAAGCGGCGATTTCCGTTGCTGGGACTGTCATCGCGAAATCCCGCACGGCCGCGTCCACTCGCTTTCCGCCTCCCCCGACACCTTCCGCCCCGCCCTGCCGCCCCCCTAATTGCACGGTGCAAGCAGCAACTTGAAAACACGATTCGCCAAAGGCCGCAAAGTCGTTCAACTCCTATGCATGCACTTCGACGATGTCCTTGTCGTTGAGGACGTAATCTCCCTTGACGGTCGTGCCGTCGTGTACGGCCGTTCCCCAGACCCGGCCGAACTTGAGGTTGGCGGCGTAATCCTTGTGTATCAATTCCGCGAGATCGAGCAGCGTCTCCCCCCGCTTGAGCGTGAACGGCCGCTCCATATCCGCTTCTTTTTTGGCCGGAGCCTTGGTGTAGACCCGGATCACGTCCATTGCCTCGTAAACGGTCTTGCAAAGCGTTTCGAGGCCGGTCCCCTCGGTCGCCGAAATCAAAAACTCTTCGAAAGGAAGCGGGCAGAGTTCGTGCAGGAGTGCGAGCCGTTCCTGCGCTTCGGGCAAATCGATTTTATTCGCGAGCAGGAACGTTCGAGTAAACGACAGCCCGACGTCCTCCTCGTCCAAATACGACTCGACGGCCAAACGGGTTTTCGTCGTCGCGAGCTTGTCGATCACGTCCTTGCACTGCTCGATACCGTCGTCGCTGCCGAGATCGACCATTAGCAAGGCTAGCTCGGCACTCCGGATAAAGCCGTACATGTACGATTCGAGAAAATCAGGCGTGATCGGCGGCGTGTCGATCAGCTGGACGAAAACATCCTCCCATTGCATCATCCCGGGCTGCGGCTGCTGGGTCGTAAACGGGTACGGGGCGACCTCGGGGGTCGCACGGGTCAGCTTCGTCAACAGTTGGCTTTTCCCGGCGTTGGGCCCGCCGAGAATGACCGCCGTCCCGGCCCCTTGCCGGGGAATCTTGAACGACCGAGCCCCTCCGCCCCCCTTTTTGCCGCCGGTCGCCCGAAACTGCTCGATATCCTTTTTCGTTTGGGAAATCTGCGTTTTGAGCTTGGCCTGCAGGTGGTCGGTCCCCTTATGCTTCGGCATTTCGGCGAACATCACCTGCAACCACTTCAATTCCTCTTCGGGCGTCTGAGCCTGTCGGTATTTGTCTTCGGCCTTTTTATACTGTTGTGTTAGATTCGCGGGCATGGTCGGTCAATAACGATTATTTTTTACACTAGCCCCAAGCGTCAGCGCGGGGTGATATTGGCGGTTTAGCGGTCAGCGGCTTAGCAGCTTGAAAAACGTGATTTGGCAAGCCGCTAAACCGATTCAATCCCCCCGCGCTGACGCTTGGGGTTAGTTGAATTTGCAATAATTTACTCTCGTTGGTTACATTGCAACCGAAAACGGTCCAGTATACTATTGAAAACAAACCTCGAAAGAGGGCACTTGGCGATTGCTTCCCGAATACTCGCCGATTTGCACGCCAATGCCCTTTTCTTCGCCCCGCGATCACCGTCCCAGTTCGACCTGCCGCTGCAAATCGGGGATGTCGTATTCGAGGAGCGCTCCGTGCACGAGGTTCGTAATCGGGTACGAAGAGCAACCGGCTTTGACGTACTCGTACCAGCTTCGCAGCGGCTTGTCCAAGCGGACTTTCGAGATCAGCGACGGCTCCAGCACCCCGGCGTGCAGGGCGACGACGCCGACCGTTTCTCCCGAAGCAACCACTTCGATGGGATGCTCGCTTATATCATCGTGCAACAACCGGGCGGCGGCGAGCAAATCTTCCGTCCGCATCCCGACGTAGGTTTTGCCGAGGAGATAGCCGAAGTAATAATCGACCCCATCTGTCCCGAAAAGGGAATGAGCATAATAATTCGCCCCGATCCCTTGCGTTTCCCCCAATCCGCGAAGATCGACGGCGACGACATGCTTTCCCTCGGCGACAAGCTCATTGATCCGGAGCAAATCGGCCGATTTTCCCGATTCGTTCAGGTAAACGACCGCCTCTCCCGAATCGGCGCTCGATTCAAAGAGAATGGCGGGGAGTGGAATCTTGCCGGCTTCGCCGCGCAGCAGGTATTTCGTCGCCGATTGAATCGCCTTGCATTCCGGCGGCAGCGCCATTTCCCCGTGATCTTCATAATCCAAAAACGGAATGTCGGCAAGCGACCGGACACCGGCGATTCGGCGAACGGTCGTTCGCAGTTCTTCCGCGGTCCGGCTCGTTTGTTTCGCGGTTCTTCGGGCGAGGAGCTCCTCATTGTAGTCCCGGTTCCAATCGTACACCGAACGGGCTCCTTCGAGCAGGATCACTTCCCCCTGCGGTGTGCAGCGGAGTTCTTCGAGCGTGCAAATCGGCATCGTCTCGGATTCGACGATCGCTTCGTCCCGACCGGCGAGCCAACGGAGCATCCAACGGACGGCGGCCTCGCGGAGATTTTTCTGCCAACCGTGCACGTCGTCGTGTTCGGCGATCGACATTCGCTCACCGAAACCGAAACGGTCGTATATCCGTTTCGCGTTGCGGTACACGTTCCAAGCGTCTTCGACCGGGAAAAAGTCTTTCGTGACGGTTCCGATCATCGTCGGTTTCGGCGCCCGCATGATGCAGTAATCGACATGGTCCATCCCGAAGCCGAGCTGTCCGAAAATGTTCTGCTCGGAGTCCTGCGGCCCTTGAATCGACATCAATTTGCCGTACAGCCCGCAAAGATAACAATTCGGGACGGCGACGGCGACCCGATCGTCGAGCGACATGATGTACGAAGTTTGCGTCCCGCCGCCGCTCTGCCCGGCGACGCCAATCCGCTTGGGATCGACATCCGGTCGGCTTTCGAGATAATCGAGTGCGCGGATCATGTCCCAAATTTCGAACGTCGCGGCGTTGCGGCCGAGCGGAATGCTGTTCGTCCCGATCACATTATGGGCGGCGACGCCGACCGCCAACGGTTTCCCCTCGGCGTCGAGCCGCTGGGTTCGCTCCCCTTGGTCGATCGGGTCGACGCTCAAGACCGCGATCCCGTTCGTCGCCGCAAGAGCGGCAGCCTGCTGGTAGGGAATGTAGGCTTTCGCTTCGGGAGCATGACCCGAGACGATCAGCATCGTCGGGTACGGTGCCTGAAACTTTGTCGGATCGGGCAAAAACATCGCCCCGGAAACGCAAAAATTCGGCAGACTCTCGAAAAGGACAAGCTCGATCCGATAGGCGTCTTTGCCCGGCTCCCCTTTTTCGATCGTCTTGACAATTTTGGGGTTAAGCGGCGTTTTGTCCCACATTTCTCCGAGCTGCTTGAAAAAATACTCTTTTCGCTCGGCCTGATATTGCTCGATTTCGGGAACGGTTTTGAGCGAATCGTACCGCTCTTGCCAACGGTTTTTCGCTTCGGCCAATTCGTTGAGCCAATACGTCCGCATCAGCGTTTTCGGGTCGTCGGAAAACCCGTTTTCCTTCGTTAAAATTTTTCCCGGATCGACCGGAGCGGGGGCGGGAGTCGTTTCCTGGGCTGAAGCGCAAACGACGAAAAGGCAAAAAAACGAAAAAAGTGCTAATCGAATCATGGGATTTTTGAAATGTAAAAATTTGGAAATTTGTGCAATCCCTTATTTCCTCCGCCTATAGCCTATAGCCTACAGCCTTGCAATCACAACAGCGGGAAATCGACGGGAAAGGGATTCCGCTCGACGAACTGCTTCTGGTGCCAATACGGATAAATCGGCGAGACGTCGCTCGCGGCGTCAAGCCGCTTGATTTGCTCTTCGCTCAAATGCCAACCGATCGCCCCGAGGTTGGCACGCAACTGCGATTCGTCGCGGGCACCGATAATCACGCTCGCGACGCTCGGCCGGTGCAACAACCAGTTGATCGCGACCTGCGGCACGGTTTTGCCGGTTTCGGCGGCGACCGCTTCGATCGTATCCAAAACGCGAAACAAATATTCCTCGTCCATTCTCGGGCCGTTGTCGATCGCGATTTGGGCGTGCAACCGGCTCGTCGGCGGCAGCGGCCGGTTGCGACCGAATTTTCCGGTCAACCGTCCCCAGCCGAGCGGGCTCCAAACAACCGTCCCGACCCCTTGGTCGAGGGCGAGCGGCATCAGCTCCCATTCGTAATGCCGACCGACCAGGGCGTAGTAGGCCTGGTGGGCGACATACCGGGCGAAGCCCTGTTTTTCGGAAACGGCAAGCGATTTCATCAAATGCCAACCGGAGAAATTGGAGCAGCCGATATACAGGATTTTTCCGGCCCGGATCAAATCATCGAGCGCCCGCAAGGTTTCTTCGACCGGGGCGACGGCGTCGAATCCGTGCAGTTGAAACAGGTCGATGTAATCCGTCTTCAACCGCCTCAGCGCGTTTTCGACGGCCCGGATCAGGTGATACCGGGAGGAACCGACATCGTTGGGCCCTTCGCCGACCCGAAAGGTCGCCTTGGTCGAAATGAGCACCTTGTCCCGGCGACCGGCGATCGCGACACCGAGAATCTCTTCGGCCCGACCGAGGGAATAACCGTCGGCACTGTCGAACATGTTGACACCCGCTTCGAGGCAGATGTCAACCAGCCGGGTCGCTTCCTTTTCCCCGACATTGCCCCACGATTGGAAAAATTCGCCGTTCCCCCCAAACGTCCCCGTCCCGAAAGACAGGGCCGGAACCATGAGGCCGGATTTGCCAAGCTGCCGATATTCCATAAAAATTGGTTTTTTCAAAAATGATTTTTGGATCAAACAATATCTCGCCGAACCGGAGGTAATTATACCGTCTCATGGGATAAAAATGAACCCTCAACCAATGATTGTCTGCACCCCTTTGTGCACCCTCGTTTTTCCCACGATTTTATCGGTTGTCGAAATTCGACATCCTTCTTCAAACCAAGAAAAAAATTTATTTTTTCACTTGACATCATCTTTACGGTATGTTAATCTAATAACATGTCAATAAATTAACACTCTGTTTTTCAGAACCCATGAAAAAAGCGAAAAATATTCTCCGCGATCTCGGCCGTCGCGAACGGCAGATCGTCGAGGCCGTCGTCAAGCTCGGCGAGGCGTCCGTCTCGCAGGTCCTCGCCGAAATCCCCGATCCGCCGACTTCGACGTCGATCCGGACCATGCTCCAGTTGCTCGCCAAAAAGGATGTCTTGCAATTCCGCGATGACGGCAAGCGGTACCTTTACCGGATCAAGGCCGATCACGAAAAGGTCCGGACCGCCGCCGTCAGGAACCTGCTTTCGACCTTTTTTCCCGGCAACGCCTCCGTCGCCGTCGCGACAATCCTCGACCTCATCGGCGACCGGCTCGATCCGAAAGAGATCGACGACATCCAGCACAAAATCGACCAGGCGAGAAAGGAGAACCGCTAAATGACGTCCGCCGAAATTTTTCGTCCGGTTTTTCTCTGCGTGCTGCTTGCCGGAACGGCTCTGCCGCTCGTCGCCGTTTTGACGGAACGGCTGTTCCTGCGAACGGCTTCGGCCTCCGCACGGCATCGGCTCTGGTCGCTCACGGCCGTCGGCTTGCTGCTGTTCCCCGGACTCGTGCTGCTCGTCCGGGGAAACTCCGAACGGCCGGCCGTGCCCATCGTCGCGGAATCGGTTATCCCGGAACCGGTTGCCTCGGAAAATCATCCGACGACTCCCGCGATCCCTTTCCTGGACGTTGCCGAACGGCACCCGGAATCGTCCGCGACGGAAAATTTCGTTCCGGAGGAATCCGCTCCGCGTTTTACGGCTAAAACGCAAGCGGAGCCCGGGCCTTTCGCGAAGATCGATTTCGGAGCGGCGGCGACGCGGGTTTGGTTGCTCGGGGCCGTTTTGTTCCTGCTGCATTACCTCGGCGTGCGGGTGCGGTCGTTTTTCGCGCTGCTGCCGCTGCGATTCGCGAAAACCTTCGACGCCGAATCCGTCGCCGGAATCCGGCTGATCCGTTCGGAGAAGACGACGATCCCCTTCGCGTTCGGGATGCTGCGGCCGGTGATCGTTTTTCCCGTCGCGGCCGCCCATTGGCCGAACGAGAAAATCCGGGCCGTGCTGCAACACGAACGGGCGCACATCGTCCGCCGCGATCTTTTTTGGCAGAACGTCGTGCACGTTGCCCGGGCGTTGTATTGGTTTCATCCGCTGGTCTGGTTCCTCGCCCGACGGGTCCGGATCGAACAGGAGCTCGCCTGCGACGACATGGTCCTGCAATCGGGGCAGCGCAACAGCGATTACGCCGAGGTGCTGCTCGATCTCTCGAAAAATTTGAGCTTTCAAGAACGCATTCCGACAGGAGGCCTCGCGATGGTCCGACAAAAAACCGTCGTCAAACGGATCGACTCGATTCTGGACGAAAAAACAAGCCGCCAACCAATCGGCCGCAAGGGGACGCTCGGCATTCTGCTCGGGCTCGGCCTGCTGAGCCTGGCCGTTTCGCTTTTCGCCCCAAGAATTCCGCTGCCGGGGTTCTCCGTACCGAAAACCGAGGAATTTCGCTTGGGCGAAGAACGAAAAATCGAAATTCAAGGTCGCGTTTGGATGCCCGACGGCTCTCCCGCCCCGGAATCCTTGCTCAAAACAAGCCAAACCAGCGGTTGGGCGGACATCATTTCGATCAATCCCAGCAACAAAACCGGCGAGTACACGGACAAGGTGCATGTCGGAGCGTATTACATTGCTTTTGTAAGCAACTCGCTCAAACTGGGCGGTCCGTCAGACAATTTTGCGTCCTCGGTTGTCGCGACCGTTGTTACCGATCCGCCGAAGCCGGGACAGTTCGACATTCGGCTCCAGGAAGGAATTCGGGTTCACGGTTCCATCCTCTACGAAAGCGGAGAGCCCGCCGCCGGAAAAAACATTTCGTTCAGTGTTTATCCGTTCGGCAAAGAATCAATCACACTGCGCCGGAAATCCAGTAGCAGTAGCGCCGGCAGTAGTAGCAGCAGCAGCGAAGTGGTTGCCAGCCTTGACTTCAATGTCACAAGCGACGAAAAAGGGCATTTCAATAAAATACTCTTGCCCGGCGAATATGTCGTTTCGACACCCGATCAGTTTGGAGATTCCCGAACGATTGTCTTGAAACCGGACGAGAAAGAATTTCGTTTGGATTTCGTCCTGTCCGACCCGACGGAGGGACAGGTTTTTATGCCGGACGGCTCACCCGCGGCGAATCTGGAAATCAGAACGAAACGAGTACGATCGACAGGCAACAACTTGGTGTCCTCTGAAAGCTTACTCAACACCGATGCGGAGGGACGTTTTCGCATTAACCTCTCTCCCCAAGCCAACATGCTCCAGCTCGCGACGAAAGACGGCAAGTACGGTCTCATTCGCTATCTCGAAGGGGACGAACGTAACGAACCGTTGAAGCTCATCCTCCAGCCGGCGGCGACGGGCAAGGTCCGGATCATCAGCGCCGCGACCGGCAAACCGATCGCCGGGCATTCTCTTCAGTATGCTCCCAAGCTTGCAGCCAAGCATGACCCCCCGAAGTTTTATGTCGGCGGTGATTCCGTTCAGACGAAAAGCGATTCGGAGGGGTGGGTCGTGTTGGACCGACTTTACGTCGGCGGCCGATACGAATTGGAATTCGAATTGCCGCAAGGGGCAGAGACTTACCCTTATTTCCAATGTAAATTCACCCCCACGGAGCCGGGCGAACTCATCGATCTCGGCGAGCGACGGGTTAACGGCGACTTCAAGGCTTACGAAAACGCCAATCCGAAAGCCGAAGAGCTTCGCCCGGGCGAGGAACGAAAAATCGAGATTCGAGGCCGTATCTTGATGCCCGACGGCTCGCCCGCCCCGGAATCCTTGCTCAAGACAAGCTGTGCCAGTGATTTGGGCATCGCCCTCTCGAGTTATTACAGCGACAAAAACGGCGGGTACAAGGGCAAGGGTTTTGTCGGGTCGTATTACCTCGCTTGTGTCAACAATCCGGGTGGCCCGTCGGACAACCTCGCGTCCTCGGTTGTCGCGACCGTCATTACCGACCCGCCGACGCCGGGGCAGTTCGATATTCAACTCCGGGAAGGAATCCGCGTCCACGGTTCTCTTCTCTACGAAAATGGAAAACCCGCCTCCGAAAAAACCGTCTTCTTCAAGGTTTACCCGTTCAAAGAATTGAGCACTGTGCCGGAGAAAGATAAGCTGAACGACGGGTTGGGCCTCGGTCTTTCCTTCAGCGCCAAAAGCGATAAGAAAGGCGGTTTCAGCAAAGCGCTTCTGCCGGGCGAATACTTCGTTTCGATGGACGGCCAGTTCGGAAGCGACGGGAAAAAGACGATCGTTTTGAAACCGGATGAGAAAGAATTCCGTTTGGACTTGACCTTGCCCAACCCGACGGAAGGGCAGGTTTTTATGCCTGACGGCTCACCCGCGGCAAATCTGGAAATCGCAACTGTCCGAGGACTGACGAGAGGCAACCACTCTGATACCTCTGAAGATCAGTTTAAAACCGATGCGGAGGGGCGCTTTCGCGCCAATTTTTCCCCGCAATCCAATATGCTCCAGCTCGCGACGGCAGACGGTAAGTACGGTCTCGTCCGTTATCTCGAAGGGGAAGAGCGTAACGAACCGTTGAAGCTCGTTCTCCAGCCGGCGGCGACGGGTAAGGTCCGGATCATCAGCGCCGCGACCGGCAAACCGATCGCCGGGCATCCTCTTCTGTATGCTCCCAGACTTGAAGTCAAGAGCGAGCCCCCGAGAAGCTTCGCCGGCGGTTATTCCGTTCAGACGAAAAGCGATTCGGAGGGGTGGGTCGTGTTGGACCGACTTTATGTCGACGGCCGATACGAATTGGGATTCGAATTGCCGCAAGGGGCGGAGACGTATCCTTATCTCCAATGTGAATTCACCCCCACGCAGCCGGGCGAGCTCATCGATCTCGGCGAGCGACGGGTTGACGGCGATTTCAAGGCTTACGAAAAAAACATTCAATCGGGTATCCAGCTTCGATTCGTCGATCCCGATGGCAAGCCGATTCCGAAAGGGTATGCCCAAACTTATGTGATCGCCTCGCAGGATGACTGGAAAGACGGCTCGAAAAAAAGGAATTTCGAGAACGGCGAGTTGTTTATTCCATTTCCCGAAGGGAAGCCGCTCACACATTTCTCGTTTCACTGTTACGCGGAAGGTTTCACCCCGTATGACGCCAAATGGGACAACATGAAAAACGAGCCGGTCCCCTCGGAGTTTGCCGTCACGCTCGAACCGGCGGAAACGATCGGCGGCATCGTCGTCGACGAGTCCGGTCGGCCGGTCGAAGGTGTCGAGGTCAACACTTCCACCGAATGGGGGAAACACCAGCGAATCGTCCTGCGAAACTATTACTGTAATCTCCCGGCCAAAACAGACGCCGAGGGTCGTTGGCGATGTACGATGCTCCCGAAAGAAAACATCGGGGATCGAGCCGACATTCGACTGGAACGCGAAGGCTATGCCAACACGCGAATCGGGCAAGGGCTCTATCTGGAATACAAAGCGAACGCCGCCGGAGAGTTCCCGATGCGATTAACCATCGAAAAGGGAATCACCGTCCAAGGAAAAGTCGTCGACGAATCAGGCAAGCCGATTGCCGGTGCCCTCGTGTTTACGAATCTCGTTTCAAATTCTGCCCTGGATTCGGAAAACAAAACAAAGACCGATGAAAACGGCGAATTTCGCTTCGAGCGCTGTTTGAGCAACGTGGGCCAATCCTATCTCGGAGCGGTCGACGCCGATTTCGGTCCGGAAATGGTGACTCCCATCGACTTGAGCCCGAATGCACCGCCCATCACGTTGACGCTCAAACCGGGACACCCCGTGACATTCCGGGTGATTGATCGAGAAGATAAAGGAATCCCCGGAGCCACGATCGCCATGAGAAAATGGAAGGGTATCTCAACGGGGGCCTGGTTCTTCGACATCCCGGTCAATAGCGGAAAGACGAGCGAAAACGGGGAGCTCGTCTGGAAAAACGCCCCGCTCGACGGATTCGAGGTCTCGTGCGAAAAAGGCGGCTACATGTACGGCTCGCATCGGTCGATCGTTGCCGATCAAAAGGAATTCATCTTCACGTTGCGGCGCCCGGTCAAGATCGCCTGCACGACGGTCGATGCCGAGACGGGAAAACCGATTCCGGAATTCCGCCTCGACTCGGGATTTACATTCAAAGACGAATCTGGAGTCGAAAACCCCGACCAAAAAGTTTTCTGGGACGGGCACAATACCGTGGTCGGCAAGGACGGCAAAGCGGAATGGTCGCAAAAAGGTGAAAACGGCGGTTTCGACAAGGTCATGCTCCGGGCCAGAGCGGACGGTTACGCCGAGGCGATTTCCGAACCGATTCCGCCGGGCGTCGACGCTTACGCGGTCAAGTTCGAGATGAAGCGGCCCTCCGACAACGACCCCGATTTGCTCGGCGGTGTCGTACTGACACCGGACGGCAAGCCGGCCGCAGGAGCGGTGATCGGCGTCGCGACAAGCTCGCGGCATGTCTCGATTGAGAACGGCTACAGCATGTACGACCCGCCGGCGACGACCGATGCCGAGGGAAAATTCCGCATCTCAAAAAGGGGGACCGGAATCAACGATCAGGATTACAAACTCGTCGCCCTGCACGACAGCGGGTTCGTCAAGATTGTCAAGGCGGATTTCGAAAAGCAAAAAGAGCCGCTCCGCCTGGTTCCCTGGGGCCGGATCGAAGGGACGCTCCGGGTCGGCAATAAGCCGGGTCAACAAATCCCCGTCGGCCTCGCGTGCGATCCGAGAGAGGAAGATTTCTCGAATCGCAAACCGTATCTCCAGCTTTCGTATCTCCAGAACATGAGCGATGAAAACGGAAAATTCGTGTTCGACCGCGTTTTCCCGGGCAAGGGTTCCGTCGCACAGCTTTTCGAAAAAAGGGATATCGGCGGCATCATTTATACTTGGCGTTACGAGAAAAAAGTTCCGTACAATATCGAACCGGGCGAAACGCTACGGATCGACGTCGGCGGCGGCGGCCGGCCCGTCACCGGCAAGGTCGCGGTTCCCGCCGGTTCCCCGGACGCTTCGAAATTACGGCTCGTCTATGTCGAAGCGAAGTTGCGGACGCCGAAAGAATTCGATTTCGGCAAAGATCGCGAGAAACTGCTCAATTTTTATGCCGAGCCCTTGAAACGGCTGCACGAACGCTATCCGGGCTGGGCGGCGGAGGTTGACGAATTGGAGAAGGAGATTCGTGACTGGGAAAAATCGCCGGCCGGGCAAGCCGCGATCGCGAAGGATCCGGGACAGTACGAAAAATCCCGCGAGGCGATGGGGCAGCACATTGCCTACGAAAAATCCAGCGCCTTGTCGGAGCAGAGTGCCCGCTATGCGATGGCGGGAAACAATGGCTGGTTCCGGATCGACGACGTCCCGCCGGGCGATTGGACCATCACCGCGATTCTCGACAACGGCGAGAAAGACGGAGCCTACAAGCCCCCGACGCAATCGAGCAAAGCGCTGACGGTTCCCGCCGGGCCGTTCGACGAACCGGTCGATGCCGGGTTGATCGAACTGAAAGAGCAACCGCCGACCGAGCCCACCGCGACTCGGGACGTCATCACTCATCGGCAACAGGCTGACGGGGACTCCAAGGATTCCGAAAAAACCGTTCCGATGGCAAGTGCGACCGACACGAAGACCGAAGGTGATGTAACAACATTTGCCCTGACGATACTGGACGAAGCGGGCCGACCGATTCCCCATGCCAAGCTCCTTTTCGGCGGAATGCCCGCCCCGTTGGCATCGGAGGAGAAAATGGAAAACTACGGAATGGGCAAGGCAGAAGCCGATGAAAACGGGCGCTTTAGCATGAGCTTCCCCATCAAAAAACTGGCGGACATTCGAAGCCTGTTCTTCTGGATCGACACTCCGGGCTACGCGCCTTACAACGGGTTCTGGGATCGACCCGAAGCCGATCCGATCCCTTCGGAGTTCAGCGTCAAATTGGAAAAAGGAACGACCATCGGCGGGGTCGTCCAAAATGTCGAAGGGAAGCCCGTCGCCGGTGCCAAAGTGACGGTTTACATCCCCTGGGAAAATCGATGTCGCGGCGAAACAAATTCGAACATCCATTTTCATGAAATCGAGACCGATGAAAACGGGCAATGGAAATATGAATCGTATCCCGTTTCATTGCTTGGCAAAGATGAGCCGGAGCTTCTTCGCATCAATCACGACGATTATATGTCGACGGAAATTTATCCGAAATACTCGGAATATCTGCAGAATGCCGAAGGACGCTTTACAAAGGTCTCGGTGCTGGAAGCTGGGATTCCCGTCAAAGGACGTGTGACGGATGAAAACGGAAAACCGATTGCCGATGCTCTTGTTGTCGGAGATTATCGTTCGACAATGGAAACGGCTCGATTAAAAACGAACGAAAACGGCGAATTCCTCATCAGAAATTGGCCGGAACATAAAGATAATTTGGGAAAAAACAGTTCCTATCTCGCCGTTCGGAAGCCGGGCTACAAAACCGCATTGGAGTCCTTCGATATTTCTCGTAATGCTCCTCCGGTCGTCGATTTTACGCTCAAGCCGATTGGAAAGCCGATCAAAATCAAGATCATCGACAAGGACGGCAAGCCCGTCCCTGGGGTTATGATCGGCATTGAACAATGGAAAAAGAGTCGTCTGATCGCATTAGACATGCTGACTGGCAAGGAAAACCAGTTTGCCAGAACCGATCAAAACGGTCAATGGACATGGGTTGAGGCTCCAGACGATGAAGTGATCTTCGACATGTTCGACGGAAAACATATGGACTTGAGACAGGTTCCGCTCAAGGCCCAGGGCGAAGAATATGTTTTTACCGTTGTTCCCGGACTGAAAATTTCCGGCGAGGTGCTTGACGCCGAAACCGGACAGGCGATCCCGGAATTTCAAGTTTATCGCGGCGGGGGTTGGAAAGAGGATTCTCCGATCGCATTCGAACGGGTTCCAAACGTCGGCGGGGACGGTCGGTACCGGATCGACGAAACCTATCCGCAACTTTACTTTCAAGTGAAAATCGAAGCAGAAGGGTATGAACCGTCGACCTCTCGCAAGATTCTCTCCGACGAAGGAGCGATTATTGTCGATTTTAAACTGAAAAAATCCCTCTGAGGTTCTCTGTAGACCTTTGAACAACAGCCAAACGCGACCCTGCGGAAGACGAAAATTTCAATCGACTTGAGTCTATCACAGCGAACGGATGCGCCGATTTTAGGGGGTGAAATCCAATTTCAACAGTTCCGTTGAAACAAGTGCCGATAGGCCCGTGTACGGAAATATTGTTTTTCAAGGATGATGCCCTCATGTTCCGAATTTTTCTCCTATTCGTTACAATCGGCGGTCTCTTCGTCGCTTCGTCAAGCCGGTCGGCATCGGCTCAGACTCCCATTCCACTTTCGCCGCCGAACAGTGCTCGAAAATCGATTGTCCAACCGGCCCCGCCCTCGACCCGGCAACCGACCGCGGCTCCCGCCCCGCAATCGACCGCAGCCCCAGTCCCGCCTCCGCCGCCTCTGCCGCCGCCGAATTCGACCGCGGCATCCTCCCCCATGCTCCCTCCCAACTGGGATCCGCAAAACCTGCCCGAGGATTGGCGGCGTTTGCCCCCGCTGTTTGTCCAATACGCGTTGGTCGAGAAAGGTTACTCATTGGAAGAACTTTGGGCCTTGGCCCGGCAGTACAGTCCCGTGCTGCGGCAAAGACGCGACATGATCGACTCGGCCCGCGGCGGGGCAGTTCAGCGAGGGCTGTACCCCAACCCGACAATGAACACCGCTTGGGATACCGTCGGAACGCCCGGACCGGGAAAAATCACCGCCTATTTCAGCCAGGAGATCGTTACAGCCCGAAAAAAACAATACGACCGCATCGTCGCCGGGTTCGACGTCCGGATCGCCAAGGAAGATTACATGCTCGAATCCCTTCGATTGTACAACGACATTCGAATCGCCTATTACGAGGTCCTGCACGCCCAGTTGAATATCGGCATCCAGCAGTACGGGGAAACGATCAGCAACGATCTGATGAAGGCGGCGGTCGAACTGCAAAAGGCGGGCAAGGTCAAATCGGTCGACGTCCTGCAATTTACGGCGACGCGAAACGAACAATCGGTTCTTCTCCGACAGGCCGGCAACACGCGGGACGCCGCCTGGACCCGCCTGGTGACGCTGCTGGGCAACCCGAACCTGCCCGAACAGGGCGTTCGCGGGACCTTGCTTGCCGAGCCGCAGAAGCATGATTGGGAAAGCGCTTGGGCTTTGGTTTCACAAACCAGCCCCGAACTGGCCCAGGCCCGGCTTCGGGTCGAACAAGCCCACGCCAACCTGCAACGCCAACAGGCCGGACGTGTCCCCAACGTTACGACCGGGGCTTCGATCGGCCGGGATATCACCGCGGAAACGACCCCTCCGTATGTCAACCTCGTTGTCCCGATCCAGCTTTACGATCGGAACCAGGGGAACATCGCGAAGGCCCGCGCGGACCTGGCCGTCGCGCACCGCGAGATCGACCGGATCACCTTACAATTGGAGAGAAAACTGGCCGATGTCTTTCGCGAATACCGCAACGCTCACGAACTGATCGAGGAGTATGAAAAATCGGTCGTCCAGCTCACGTATGAGGCGCTGCTCGAAACGGACGCCTCGTACCAGAAGGGGGAAACGACCTATTTGGAGCTGTTTCACCAACGGCAACAGATTATGGGCGTTCTCGATCGGTACGTTACGGCCTTGAAAAACGAAGCCGTCGCCGCCGCCCTGATCGACGGGTTGCTCTTGCAGGGAGAGTAGGGGAAAAATTAAGAATTATGAATTAAGAATTTGAGGGAGCTCATTCGCGACCGCAGGTCGCGGCTCTCTTCCCACTTCCCACTATCCTCTCTCTTCTATTCTCTGTCCCGCTTTGCGCGTAAACTGTTGAATTTCGGCCATCATCTCGGATTCCGAACGCGAGCGGGGTTCGAGCATCCAAGGGAGCAAAACCGTGAACGTGCTGCCCAGCCCGAGTTGACTGTCCAGGAAAATCTCCCCTTCCAGCATCCGGCACAGTTCCTTGACGATTGAAAGACCGAGCCCTGAGCCGGAGTATTCCCGCTTCATGGTGTCGCCGTCCGACATCGAGCGTTTCGCCTGACGGAATTTTTCAAAGACGATCTGTTGGTCCTCTTCCGAAATCCCCACGCCGGTATCGCTAACCTCCAGCACCAAAAACGGGATATGCTTGTGCATCACGGTGATCCGCGAAGCCGTCCCCCCCGTCGGGTCGGGCAGGGGGGCGACAAAAGGAGCCCGTTCTTCCCGGAAGACCGCGATTTTGATGCGGCCCCCTTCCGGGGTAAACTTGATCGCATTGGAAAGAAGGTTGTTCAAAATCTGCTGGATCCGCGATTCGTCCTGCCGCATCGGGGGCAGTTTCGGATCGATCCGGATTTCCAGGTCGATATTCTTTTTGTCCAACAGCGGCTTGGCCATATCCGATTGGGCGGCGACGACCTGAGCGATCGGGAAGTTATTCAACTGGACGTCCATTCGACCGGCTTCAATCTTCGCCATATCGAGGATGTCGTTGATCATGTTCAAAAGCGATTTGCCCGATTTGTTGATATTATCGACATACCGTTTCTGCTTCTCATCGAGCGTGTTGATCGAGCCGAGAACGTCGCTGAAACCGAGGATGCTGTTGAGCGGCGTCCGGAGTTCGTGCGACATCGTCGCCATAAAATCGCTTTTGACCCGGTTCGTTTCGTACAACTGAACCGTCAGGTGGGCCAGTTCGTCGACCTTGTATTCGAGTTCGTTGTTGGCTCCGCGCAACTTTTCCTGGGCGGCGACCAAGTGCCGCAGCATCCGGTTGAAGGTGATCCCGAGCGATTCGAATTCGTCGCCGGTGTGCAGATCGGCCCTTTTGGAAATGTCCCCCCGGCTGATCCCTTCGGCGACGTCCTTGAGATTCCGGAGCGGTCGGATAATGACCATCCGGATCACGATGTAAAAGGCGATCAGCGACAGGAAGGCGGTGATGATCGAAATTCCGAGGAGAATCGCCCAGTACTTGGCGATCGCGTCCCGGGCGGGCGGCTTCGGGATCGTCACATGCATGATCCCGATCAGATCTCCGATCAGCGGGTCGTCGTCGTTGATCGGCCTGTGACAGGCGTCCGTGCAACTTTTGCTGTTGGCCCGAATCGCCCGGTAGTAGTGATATTCCCCGGTCTCTTCGTCCATTTTGTCGCGGTAGTCGTTTTCATAAAGATTTTGCGCATTCGGTTTCGCCTTCGCGAAGGCCGAGAGCAAATTTTCCTCATAAGCGTTTCGGGGGAGGTAATCATCCGGACTGCCCGGCAGAAAATAGTTGGTGTAGTAGGGCGAGCGAATGACCCGGGAATTGAATTTTTCTTCCCGCAACCCTTTCGTGATCAGCTCCGTCATTTGGTTGAAGTCGTCTTCGATCGGATCATGGTTCGCTCCCGCTTCAGGCGACTCGAATGACTTTTCTTGAGTCCGGTTCTGCAATTTCCAATGTTTGAGGACCATTTCCTGTCCGACGAGCAGATTGGCGGCCCGGGGATTTTGGACCTTGATTTGGGCGGCCGTCACCCGCCAGTAAAGATAGAAACTGACCGCGATCACGATGGTCAAGGCCAGGCCGAAAAAGAAGAGGCACTTCAATTCGAGACTGGATTCGAAAAGCGTTCGGCTGGAAGGAGGCGCGGGATCCATAAAACGGAGGAGTTCTTCTTCGGGCAACGGCGGACGACAGTGATCGCGACGGAAAGACGCAATAATGCCGCATTCTACACGAATCCCGCTCAAGATTCAACGCCGTGCCAACAGTGGGCACGGAGTGCGGGCAAAAGGGTTGCGCGACATGGGAGCGGGGCAGAATGGTAAGGAGTGATTTTTCATTCCTCTCATACCTCGACACGGCACAACGCCCGAGCAAACCGAAGCCGAAACCGATCTATTCCTCCTCGAACATGCCAAAGCGTTCATCCGCGACCTCCGCGTCACCACCCGAAACACGCCCTACGACAAAATTATCGACCGCGCCGACACCTTCGCCTTTCAGCACGGTCGCAAACTTGTTCGAAAATCCCTCGAAACCATCGTTCAGGAACAAAATGATTTGTTGGAAAAAAAACGAAACCAGGCAATGTCCCTGTGGCGGAAGCCGGTAACACCTCGGACACGAAACCCGGCAAACCGTGAGTGCTTTCGGAAAATTCAAGACCAGACACATTTACAGGCAATGTCGAGTTTGCCGGAAAACCGTTTATTCGACCGACGTGCTGCGATCGAGGAACACATCTCGACCGGGCCGTATGCCTGGATCCGGCATCCGATGTATACGGGAATGCTGGTCTGGTTTTTCGGCGCGTCGCTCGCGCTCGGCTCCTGGTGGGGCGTCCCCGCCGCCCTGCCGATGCTCGGGGTGCTCATGTTTCGAATCTTCGACGAGGAACGCTATCTTCGCGAACATCTCTCCGGCTACACCGAGTACTGCGAAAAAGTTCGTTGGCGGCTGGTCCCGTTTCTCTTTTGAGAGGAAGGACACGAAAAAATTTTTTTCGGCCCCCAACAAAATTTCCGGGGTTAATCAATAGATAACGAATTCCAGTTTATTCTTATTTTCCGGACTCAATAGTTGTACTATTGGAAGTGATTTGTTAAACAGGGGGATCGGGCGGCTTTGAAAGATAACCCGCCCCCCGACCTGTAAGGCCGAGGAGTGAGTTCCAACAGGACAGATAAAAACCAATTGTAACCCTCTGGGGATGGCAAAACCATGAAACGATTTTCCTGGCGACGTTTGTTTTATGAAATACACCTTTGGCTCGGCATTCTCAGCGGTATCGTGTTGTTCGTCGTCTGTCTGAGCGGAACAATCTATACGTTTCGCGACGAAGCCGTGCGGTTCCTGCAACCGGGGAAGTATTACGTTTCCGATTCCCCGGCCGGCCAAGCCCGGCTCACCGCCGATGAGCTGATCGAAAAGATCGAATCGCAGCAACAGGCCCGGGTCGGCCAACTGGTCGTTCCCGATGCGGCGAACCGGACCTGGGTCGTCCGGCTCGACTCCGCTCCCGCCCACGGCGAGCACGCCGCGGAAGGGGATCGTCCGGGAGACGGCCTCGGTCGCGGTCAAGGGGGCGAAGGCCGAGGACTGCGGCAGGGCGCACAGGACGGCAGCGGGCCGGGCCGCGTCGAAAAGGGCGCGGAGAAGCAGGCCCCGCGCGGCGGCAAACAGGACGGCGGGCAAGGTCGCCCGAAATGGTTGAAAACGCTGTACGTCGATCCTTACACAGGCTCGATCCAGGCCGAAGGGGACGGCCCGGTCGAAGCGTTTTTCCTCTCGATGATGCGGCTGCACCGCTTCCTCTGGTTGCCCGATTCGATCGGCCGACCGATCGTCGGGGTCGCGACGATCATCTTCGGCGTTCTGCTCCTGAGTGGGCTCGTTTTGTGGCTGCCGCGAACGCTCAAAGCGTTCTCGCAATGGAAAATCTGGCGACTCGGGTTGGAAGTGCGCCTGAAAAAAGGTTGGAAACTTTTCCTGTACGATACGCATAACACGCTCGGGTTTTACATGTTTCTGCCGCTTTTGGTGATGACACTGACGGGGCTTTGTTGGTCGTTCGGCTGGTATCGCGAGGCCGCCTCCGCCGTGCTGGGGGACAAGGTGTTCAAGGGGCGTGAGACCCGGCCGATCCAAATCGAGAGACCGCACGGTTTGCCGTCGCCCGAAGAAAATATGTCGACCCAGGCGATGATCGACCGACAAAGAGAATGGACCCCGGGGAGCGGCGAAACGACGCTCACAATTCCACCGGGCCGCTCGACGGCGGTCGTGGTCGACAAAGTGCGAACGGGCTTCTTCGCGTTGGCCGCGCACGACAAAACGCAGTGGGACCGCATCGCGGGTAAGGCCGTCGCCGAAGAACGGTTCGCCGATCAGCCGTTCGGAGCGAAGGTCGCGGCGTTGGTCAAGCCGCTGCACCTCGGCGATTTTTACGGCACGTCGTCGAAGATTCTCTATTTCGTCGCCTGCCTGATCGCGACGCTGCTGCCGCTTTCCGGAGCGATCCTCTGGTTCGAGAAATGGCGGCTGGCGAGAAAGAAACGGCGATCAGGTGGTTAGGATTTCGCCTCATCGGGCCGGGACCGTGAGGTCCCGGTTAGCGTCCGTCTTCAGTGCCGCCGAGACCATTGAAGACGGAGGCTAGAGCATTTCAAAAGTTAGTGTACGGTGTACCCGGCGTGTCGGAAATAGTTTCGACATTCGGTTTTGGAAAACAGCTTCGGCGAACCACGCAGAAACCGCCACAGCTTGCCGACCTCGCAAATTTTCCGTTTCCGCAGCACCGATTTCAATTTCGAAAACGACAACTCGATCGGGTTGAAGTCCGGACTGTAGGCCGGAAGGTACAACACACTCGCCCCCTTCGACGCAAGCAACACCTCAACCTCCGTTCCCTTGTGTGACGATCAATTGTCCATCACCACATATCCCCTTTGTGCAACACCGGCAGCAAATGTCGCTTCAAATATCCGAGAAACCGCCGCTTGTTCATCGCCCCCGTAAACGTATGCGGAGCGACGACACCGTCGTGCTTCAAGCCGTAAACCAACGTCGCGACCTGCCGTCGAGGCGTTTGGAGCTGCCGCTCCGTTGCAGCAACCTGTTTCCTCCGAGCGATGAACTTGACAGGCGAAAAGGCGACCAACGGAAGCCGGTTCATCGTGGACGAAGGCGTTTGCGATCCAGCGGCACGCTGGTTTTTCGGGTTCAAACCACACTGCATCGCTTTCCATTCGGCTCGCTTTCGAGCAATGTCCGGGCGCTCCTGTTCGGCGGCTTTCAGCTGTTTTTTTTATAAACGAGTTTCAACTTGGCCAAGGCGTTGGCGACGGTTTGATGGGTGACTTCGACCGGCAGTGCGTCGCGGATTTCGAACAAGGTGGCGTCGGGGGTTTGGGCGATGATTTTTTTGATTTGGTCGTGATACGGTTCGAGTTTCGGTTTCGGTCCGGTCTTTCCGTTTTTGGGAGCGACGGTCCCGGTTTCACGGACGTGACGTTTGAGTTTGGTGATGAAGGAGGAGGAGACGTTCCATTTTTTGGCGGCGGCGATTTCGGTCATGCCGTTGTTGCAATCGGCGAGAATCCGTTTTCTCATTTCGTTGGGAATCGGTTCCATGGTGGGGCTCCGTGCGAGGAAAAACGAACATCCTGTCAAGGCCTCCATGATAACCGATAAGCCAATTTTACAGTATAGCAATTTTTGAAACGATCTAAACAGGTTGAGGTAGTCCAAGCTGCTGTGTAATCTGATCATTTCATTGATTTTTGCAATTCTTTTTTCCGCATCTTCAAGAGAAGGGAAATTTTTCGGGTTCGTACTATGGGCTTTTTCCAACAACTCAAACAAGGGAGAAGATAGCTCAGAAGCTTTTTTATTGTTTTTGAAACGATGATAATTAACGACTTCGCTGAAGAGCTTGCGTTCTTGTATAAGGTTCACAAGGGGGGGGGTTCTTCCGTGGAAGGCAACTCCTGTTCCGGGGCGTTAGTCTCCTGGGGCTCCTCGTTCTCTACATCTTCTATAGCGTCATCCGCATCTTCCAGGGAGTCGTCAATATCTTCCCTAAACCAATAATCAAGCAACTTAGATTCCGGAACGAGAACAAAATCGTATCCCCGCGATTCCATATCGAAAATTGCAGTGCTGTTGAGAGGTATCGGCGTTGGAGACAGGTCATTGGGATGAGCAAGAAAATAAAGCGACGCGATACCCCGCATCACGCTAAGCAGCTCCGGCTTAATCACCTGGGTTATATGATGATCCTCCAGAGCCCCTAGCTTAACAAGAAAACTTTCCGCCGGAATCCGCGTTTTCAGATGATCGAGCTTGATCTCATTCGCTTCCGGAGGGAGTTCCTGTTTGTAAAACTCTTTCCAGGTTCTCGCTTCCTCTTCGCGTTCTTCTCGAACCTGTTCCAGCGGCAAAGCAAGATACTCCTGACAGACGATAAACCAATTTCGCCTCCGAATCAAAGGATGGACAGATTGACGGGTTTGGGCAAAAGTGCTATTTGATCGACTTTGGTTGGAAAATCAAGCTGCCAAACAATTTGCTTACGGGTTGGCCTAGGTCATCGCCTGAAAATCTAGGCCAAAACACATAATGACATTCCATTTTTTTCTGCGAAAATTTTCGTTCAGAGAGAAGAAAAAGCTGTTGAATTCTTCCCTTTGCAAATTGTTGCGACGACAGACCAAAAATAAAGGAGTCAACCGATGCGAAACGAAACTGGGAACAATACCGCCAAAATCGAACGTCTGACCGTCAACGCCGCCGAGGCCGCCGAAATGCTTGGCGTTTCGGCCCGGACGGTCTTTCAACTCACCAAGGCCGGCAAGCTCCCCCACAAACGGCTCGGCGGCCGCGTCGTTTATCCGATCGAAACGCTACGGCGGTTCATCAACGAGACCGACGCGGAATAAAACAAGAATCGGCCAAGAGGGCTTGAACCCGTCCGGCAGGCGCAGATAATGAGAAACGCAACGAATTCTGCGGCGTGCCGGATACAGAAAGGAGATTTTATGGCAACGCTCAGCAGAAAGGATCGGGGAGCCTGGCTCATCCAGTTCTTCGATCACAACAGGAAACGACGGCCGATTCACCTGGGGAAGAAGTACGGCAAAAAGATCGCCCAGGAGTTGAAGGACGTCGTCGAAAAGATTATTTACAGCCGCGATAATGGCTTGATTCCCGACAAAAAGACGCAAATCTGGATTCAGGAGGCGTCCCCGGAAATCCAGGACAAGCTCGCGGCGGTCGGATTGATCGAAAAGCCGGCATCCCATACGGCGGAAGAATTATGGGACCAGTTCCTTCGGACGAAGACCGACATCAAGGATTCGACGCGGGAGACTTACCAGCGGGCCAAGGATCGCTTCTTCGCCTTTTTCAAAGGGGAGGACTTGATCGCCGGCCTGACGACGACGCGGATGCAGGATTGGAAAGAGTTCCTGAAAACGGAAATTCCGCAAGGCCGCTCCAAGGCTCTGGGCTTTGAGGAAAGCACCGTCGCCGGAACGCTGACCAAGACCAAGGCGGTGTTCAACTGGGCGGTCCGCTCCGGCTGGCTCGCGAAAAGCCCGTTGGAAGGCGTCGGCCGCGGCTCGTTCGTCAACCGCGATAAGGACTATTTCGTGACGATGGACGAATACGCCCGGTTGCTCGACGCCTGCCCGTGCGGCGATTGGCGGGCGATCATCGCCTTGGCCCGGATCGGCGGGCTTCGCTGCCCGTCGGAAGTGCTGCGATTGAAATGGTCGGACATCAACTGGGAACTGGATCGGTTTTACGTCACCTCCCCCAAAACCGAGCGACACAAGGGGAAGGAAGGGCGGTTTGTCCCGCTGTTCCCGGCCCTGCGTTCGGAACTGGAGGAGTTGTTTTTTCGGCCGATCGACCCAACGTCGCGGACGCCGGAGGAATTCGTGATCAACCGCTATCGCGATCCGGAGCGGACGAACCTCGGGACGCAGTTTGCCCGGATCGCGCAGATGGCCGGTTTGGAGAAGATCGAGCGGCCGTTCGACAACATGCGGGCGAGTCGGTCGACGGAGATTTACGCGGAGTTCGGGGCATTCCTCGAATCGCAGTGGATCGGCCACAGTTCGAAGATCGCGAAGGAGCATTACCTCCAGGTTCGGGAGGACGACTTCGCCCGAGCGGCGGGCAAGGCGCCGGGGATTGCGACCGGAACGGAGAATCGGCAGTCGCCGAGTCATCATTCGGGCCGCCTGCCGGACGCGGGTTCGAAAAAGGTTGCAAACGTCCCGAATTCGTTGCAC
>JAVBQI010000237.1:0-10752 GCA_031549145.1 Thermoguttaceae bacterium
CTTTTTCGTCGCCCGAACCAACGGCGACCTGTTCCGCCTCAAGTTCGGCGCCGCGGTCGTCGCCGTGCGCCGCAGCGGCGGGACGGCGGCGTTCGACCAATTGAACAAGTATTTTCAAATCTCCGAAATGATGACCGTCGGCTCCTGTTACTGGAACGTGATTCACGGTATGCTGCCCGGGGAAATCAACCAGGACCCCGAGGGACTCCGGATCGTGCGGACCCTGGGCCGAAACCTTGCCTGGGTCCTGAAACTCGCCGAACATGGCCGGGACCAGGTTGCCCGACCGGAACCGGACGCCCCGGCGACCACCAATTTCGTGCGGTGATTTTACGGATTTTCAACAATGTTTTAACAAGAACGGAAAACGCGGATCACGAAACCGCGACCTCAGGTCGCGGCTCTCTTTCCTCTGTCCTCTCATGCAGGAAATCGACGAACTGCGGCAACAAAACGCGAAATTAAGAGCGGAACTCGACGCGATCCGTCAAACGACCGCCCTTTCGGAACTCATTGCGCAGAACCTGCGCGACGCCCAGCAGAAGCTGGACGCCAATCTCGATATGTTTACCCGCCTGCACGAGTACACCCGGCGGGCCTTCGTCGCGACCGAGCCGAAAGAGTTCGAGGAAATCGTCGTCGAAGGGATCGTCGATGTCCTCCAGCTCGAAGCGGGCGCCTTGTTCGAGGTCGGTTTCGCCGACCGGCAGCTGGTGCTTCTGAGCAGCATCAATCTGGAAACGAACCGGACCGTTTTTTCCTTTCCGGCGGAAGAGTGGAAGAAGCACGGCATCGGCCGGGACGTCTCGAAAAACCGGGCGATCTGCGAATCCCCCGTGACGACGCCGATTTGGGGCGAACTCGGATTGGCCGAAGCCGTGTTTATGCCGATTTACAACAACGATCGGCAGATAACCCGGCTGCTGCTCGGAGGAGTCTCGGAAGCCGGCAAAGAGGTTTACGATTTCATTCCGAAGGAACTGGTCTTTCCGTTCATGGTTTATTGCCAACAGATGAGCGGCATCATGGGGCTCCGCGAGGCGATTGAACAGGCCAACCGGGCGGGCAAGGCCAAAAGCCGGTTTTTGGCCAATCTCAGTCACGAAATTCGCACGCCCATGAACGCGATCATCGGCATGACCCAAATCGCCCAGCGAAGCAGCGATTCGGAAGAAATCGACCGCTGCATCCGGCAGATCGGCCTTTCCTCGAAACACCTTCTCGGGCTGATTAACGATGTCCTCGACATTTCGAAGATCGAGGACGGCAAGCTGCGATTGGTCGAGAGTCCCTTCCGGCTTCGCGAAACGATTGAATCCGTGTTCGCGGGTCTCCTGCCGTTGGCCCACGACAAGTCGCAATCCCTGACGGTCGAGTATCGGGAGGTCGACGATCCCCGATTGTCGGGGGATGAGATGCGGCTTTCGCAGGTTCTCATCAACCTCCTGGGAAACGCGATCAAATTTACTCCCGAAAACGGCCGGGTTCGGTTGGAGATTTCGGAATTTTCTCGCGACGAGGATTCGTTGACACTGCATTTCGCGGTTTCTGACAGCGGCATCGGCATCACCCCGGAATTCATGGAGCGGCTTTTTACTCCTTTCGAGCAGGCTGATAACGGAATTTCCCGGCGGCAGGGGGGGACCGGGCTGGGGCTTGCGATCAGCCAATATCTCGTCGAACTGATGGGGGGGCGGATCCGGGCGGAGAGCGTTTTGGAAGAAGGAACGTGCTTCAGCTTTTCGATCCGGTTCGCGATCGAACGGTCGGAAGAGCAACCGACGGCGGCCGAAAAGGAAGCCGCAGACGATATCCCCGATTTCAGCGGCCGGACGGTTTTGGTCGTCGACGACGTCAAAATCAATCGGGTGATCATCAGTTCGTTCCTGCAGGGAACGAAGATGATCGTCGACGAGGCGGAAAACGGGGCCGAGGCGTTGAAAAAAGTCATCGCGTCCCCGCCGGGCCATTATTCGCTGATTTTTATGGATATGCAGATGCCGGTGATGGACGGCTGCACGGCGACGCGGGCGATCCGCTCCTCCGGACATCCGGATGCCGCGAGCCTGCCGATCATCGCGATGACGGCCAACGTCTTCAAGGAAGACGTGCAGGCCGTCTTTGCCGCGGGCATGAACGGACATATCGGCAAACCGGTCGATTTCCAACTGATCCTGGACACGATCCGAAAAGTCGTCCGCTAGAAAAAGCTCGCCTCTTCGTATATAATTACATCACCGCCGGTCGTTTGCCGGACGGAACGTCTCTCCACTCCAAAGAAAGGAATAAACATGCCCGCTGTCGTCGATCAAGAAAAATGCACCGCTTGCGGTAGTTGCGTCCCCGCCTGTCCCTTTGAAGCCATTTCTCAAAAGGACGAGAACGAAGACAAGGCTTCGGTCGATCCCGATATCTGCACCGATTGCGGGGCTTGCGTCGACGAATGCCCCGTCAATGCGATCAGTTTGTAAGTAAGCAGTCTCTGCATCGGATCGGTATGCCGCGTGCACGGCGCGCGGCTCCGTTTCGCGTTGTGTTTTTTGACCGTTTCTCATAAGCATCAGCCCCCACGATCCCATGCAATTCTTCAAACGAACGGACCCGGTGTTTCTTTTGTTTTTTCTTCTGCTCCTGGGGCTGATTTTCTTTCGCGGAGAACGTTCGGATAACAATATCGCGAGCTCGGCAACCGATCGGTCCGAGAACCTGATCCTGGCGACGGGTTACGTCGCATCCGACCTCGAAGCCGTCTACCTCCTTGATCAAACGACAGGCCGTCTCTCCGCGGGAGTGCTTTCCCGGCGATCCGGCAAATTTCAAGGTCTCTTCGAGCGCAACATCAATCAGGACCTCGCGGAAGTGCTCCAGAAAAAAGGGATCGGCCCGCTCACTTCCGCCCCGCAATACATGCTGGTCACCGGCGAATTGGACGCGGAAAGTCGCGGAACGTCCCTTTGGAAGGTCGCGAAATCGGTGGTCTACATCGCCGAGGCTAACTCGGGAATGCTGCTCGTTTACACAATCCCCTGGCAGGAATCGTTGCACGGAGCCGACCAGCCGTCCAAGGATATGTTGCAATTTTTGACGGCGGAACAGTTCCAAGCGGGAAATCTTCCGAAAGCGAAATAATTTTGTTTGACGGATCGCGAAAAAGTTCCGTCAAAATTCGATTTTTTTCTTTTCGCCTATTCCCCTTTTTTCCCAAGAAGGGTAGAATCAGGATGTTTGGTGGTCTTTTTTCGACTTTTTGTAATAAAAATCTGAGGATTTCGCCAAATATTTCGAAAATGATGAAACTTTTTCGGCACAATCGGGCTGTTTTTGGCGGATAATACTTGGGTCCGGTTGCGGGCTCATTCAAATTTTCGTATCGATCAATAACCGTTTTAGATTAAATCAAAATTCGTGTGCCGTGTTCCGCTCCTGTTGGTTACTATTATTCAAGGAGTGTGCCCGGTATGCCATTTTTTTACCGCATTCGCGGAACGTTTCCCAATTTCGCTTGTTTAATGGGAATGGTGTTTACTTGCCGTTACCGGTAAGGGCGCCGGATTTTGCCCCGATTAACTTGCGGCTTTTGTCAGGTCGTTACCGTTTTTTCGCGGATTTATAAGGAGTTTGAGTATTTTGATGTAAGGTTCCCCCCATCGAAATGGGGTGATGTGGGCGGTGTTCTATCCGAAAAGGAGGACAAAATTCATGGCCATTCACCTGAAATGTCCCAACGGGCATCATCTGACGGCGAAAGAATCGAATGCCGGCAGGACGGGAAAATGCCCCGTCTGCAAGACAGCGGTTCAGATTCCGGATATGCAGCCCGATTTGTTGACGGAGAGCGCCGTTTTGGATATTCTTGGAACCCCCGAGCCGCGAACCGGGTCGTTTTCTCCCGGTGTGACGACCTTGGCGACGCAAGCGGCGACGATCCAACGTCCGGCGACGGTCGTCAGTCGCAATATCAATTCCTCGTCCTTGCCCATCTCTAAAATTTGTCCCAACTGCGATCGGGATATCGACATCGGTTACCATATCTGCCCGCATTGTCATACCTATTTGACCGGGCTGAGCGAATTTTAAGGCCAAAAACTCAAACAAAAGCCGGAAAGGAGCCGTACCCGGCGCATTGACGGTGGGTTGACGTTCGTGTTTCATCTCAACACACCGTCAATGCGCTGCGATCCTTTCCGGCTTTTATTCTTGCGTTGAATTCGGGAATTCCCGGTATTCGGCGCTGCATTTGTCGGTTTCCCAGAATTGCACGCTGCGAACCGGCAATCCTTGGGATTTCGCCAACTCGAAAACCAGCCGGGCCAGGTTCTCGGCCGTCGGGCTTTCGTCCATCAGAAAGAGTGGTTCCCCCTGTTCTTGCAAAATCGGAACCAAAGGGTCGTCTTTCCGCAAGATCATGCGATGATCGACGGTTCGGTCCAGCCAATCTCCGAGCGACCGTTTTAAATCGGTGAAATCCAGCACCATGCCTTGCCCGTCCAGCGTTTCGGATTCGAGCGTGATGATGATACGACCGTTGTGTCCGTGCAGATGGGCACATTTGCCGTTGTAATCCAACAGCCG
The DNA here is from genome assembly GCA_031549145.1 of Thermoguttaceae bacterium. Lineage (GTDB taxonomy): Bacteria > Planctomycetota > Planctomycetia > Pirellulales > Thermoguttaceae > JAVBSX01. Next base: position 4,573 of record JAVBQI010000237.1, read on the forward strand.
ATGACCGTAACAAAACGTAAATTCGCGCGAGACGGAGAACATGGTTGAGAGGACAGAGGACAGAGGACAGAGGACAGGGAAGTCTCCGTCCTCGACAATCGCGATTCTTGAATATATCCGTTCGGGTCGAAAGGTGCAACCGTTCAGCGAATCGCGAAAGAAGACGATGCTTGTTTTTTGCGCGAAATCGTCTATGATTACCGTTCTTGTTCGGTATGTTCGCGGTTTTGAAAATCAGCCCTTTCTCTTATGAAATCCCAATACGACATTATCGTGATCGGCAGCGGTTTGGCCGGATTGACCGCGGCCAACATTCTCGGTCGATCCGGCTATTCGGTGCTGCTGTTGGAGCGGCATTACAAACTCGGCGGGCTGGCGACGACGTTCAACCGGGCAGGCGGTCACATTTTCGACGTTTCGCTGCACGGTTTTCCCGTCGGGATGATCAAAAGCTGCAAGCGGTATTGGAACGCCGAGATCGCCGACCGGATCGTCCAACTGCCGCACATCCGTTTCGACAACCCCCAGTTTTCGCTCGAAACGACGTTCAACCGGGCAGATTTCACGAAACTGCTGATCGAGCGTTTTCAGATTCCCGCCGAAAAAGTCGTCGCCTTTTTCGACAAGGCCCGGAACATGTCGCATTACGACGATCAGAACCTGACGACGCGGGAACTGTTCGCGGAGTTTTTTCCCGGCCGGGACGATGTCGTTCGTCTTTTAATGGAGCCGATCACCTACGCCAACGGCTCGACGCTGGAAGACCCGGCGCTGACCTACGGGATCGTCTTTTCCAACTGTATGTCGAAAGGGGTTTTCACTTTTCAAGGGGGGACCGATCTGCTGATCCGGCTGATGCGGCAGGAGCTTTTGAAGAACGGCGTCGAAATCGCCCTGAGCAGCCCGGCGGAAAAGATTCTCGTCGAAAACGGTCGGGTCGGCGGCTGCATCGTCGGCGGGAAAGGGGGCGGTCAAACGATTCGCTCCCGCGTCGTCCTTTCCAACGCCAACTTGAAAGGGACGATCTTCAGTCTCGTCGGCAAAGAGACGTTCGATCCCGATTTTGTCGACGAAGCGAACGCCGTCCGGCTCAACAATTCGAGCACGCAAGTGTATATGGCCCTCAAACCAGGCGAGTCGTTCGAGATCGAAAAGTGCGGCGATCTGCTGTTCAGTTCGAGTGCCCCGGCCTTCCGGACCGATTTGCTCCTGAGCCGTAACATCACGAGCCGGACGTATTCGTTTTACTACCCGAAAACGCGGCCCGGAACGGACCGGTATTACATCGTCGCGAGCACCAATGCGAACTATTCCGATTGGAACGGCCTTTCTCAAGAGGATTACCGCAAGAGCAAGGAAGATTTGATCGACTCGACGCTCGCCCATCTCGATCGTTATGTCCCGAACGTCCGGGAGAAGATCGCCTATCTTGAGGCCGCGACCCCTTGTACCTTCGAGCGGTACACGGATCATTGGGGCGGATCGAGTTTCGGAACAAAGTATGAAGGGTTGGCGGTCAGCCGGAAGTTGCACCAGAAAATCGCCGGATTATACCATTCCGGCAGCGTCGGGATCATCATGTCCGGTTGGTTGGGCGCCGTCAATTACGGCGTGATCACCGCGAACGACGTCGAAGCCTTTTTGTTGGAGAAATAATCAACCGCCAAGCAGTTCCTGAAATCGTCTATTCTGCCGGAAACAGTTTCTTCTTGAATCCGGCATTGTTCAACTGGAATCCGTTGGCCTTGTAAAAGGCGCAGGCATCGTCGCGGTCGGCTTCGGTTACGAGGATCATCTGCCAGCAGTTCCGTTGCCTCGCAAGGTTTTCCATTTCAGTGAGTAGTCGCCGGGCCACTCCCTTGCGTCGATGTTTTTTGTCAACGATCAAATTTTCGATCAACAAAAACGGTCGGCATTCGCCGTACAGTTCCTCGCAGACGATGCCCATGATCGTGCCGATGAGTTCGTTTCCCTCCACGGCACTGAGGAAAATATGACTGTTTCGCTTCTGGAGTTCGCGAAACGTCGTTTCCATTTTGACAATGTCTGACGATTCGCCCCAAAACTGCCGGTACAGTTCGGCCAATTGAGGAATATTTTCGACAATCATCTCGCGTACCAGCATTGTCTTCATTTTCCGTCGAGGAAATTCTGTGTCGTTTTGATCTCGGCATAGAAGAAGCTCAATGCCGAGAGGAACGCGGCGTGGACGTCGGTGGCAGCAACGGTTTTGCCTTGAAATTCAAGGTCGCGTGTCGCGCAGGCGTCGCCAATCACGATGAAATTCAGTCCCAGGTCTTTTCCTGCTCGAACGGCCGCATCGACACACATGTGCGTCATCATGCCGCACAGCACGACCGTTTTCACTTCGGCCCGCCAGAGTTCGTCGATCAGGCCGGTTCCCCGGAAAGCGTTCGGATAATGCTTTTCGACGACCGTTTCGCCTTCCAGCGGCTTGACATTCTCGTGAATCTCCGCGCCCGGCGAATGCGGTCGGAAAAACGTCGCTTTCGGATCGGTGGCGATGTGCTGAATATGGAACACCGGCCAACCTTTCTCGCGGAACCGTTCCAGCACACGCTTGGCATTTTCGCTCGCTTCGAGACTGCCGACGAGCGGGAACTCGCCGCCGTTGAAATAGTCGTTTTGAATATCGACGATCAACAAAGCCTGTTTCGTGTCCATATTGAGAAGGGGTAAAAGTTTTTTCAACGGAAGAGATACCGTTATTTTATCGTCTGCCGTCGTCGGAGTACCGACTTCTTTTAACAATTTGTACTACACGAGTTATTGAAACGCTCCTATATTCCTTCCGGCGAGCGGAGGAGCGTCGGGGGATTCTTGAAACGGTACAGGATCTGTCCCAACAGGCGTTGTTCCAAGGCCGGATCGCGCCCGGTCAGGAACCAACCGTTCGATTCGGTCTGGTCCGGCGACTCCTGGACGATACGGTCGGTTTGCATCGACGAGCGAAAAAAGTTGCCGGAAACGTTCGATTGGATCGGCTTTTTCAAATCCTCCAGTTCGCAATAGACGACGACCTGAACTAAAAACCCTTCCGCCTCGGGAGTGACCCGGACGACCGCTCGACGCCGAATCGTTTGGTAGGTCGATTCGACCCGGTCTCCCATCGAAACGGAATCGTTGTGCCAAGGTTCCAAAACCGAGGCCCCGATCTTCGGCTCCGTTTCCAAACGACCTTCCGTCAGAATGTTGCCGTAAGCCCGAACCGGCTCCTCATGCGCGATCGTAAACGTCTGCCCGACGGCCTCGACGATCGCCTCCCAAAGCTGCTCATGGTTGCTTGTCGGAATCAATTGCTGCGAATTCTGCGTCGGCGAAGAGGTCAACCAGGGCAATTCCGGGATCGGCGCCCGATAGGAAGCGCAACCCCAACAAACCGCCAAAAGACAGACGCCGCTAAGAACGGAAAGATGTCGTTTCATTTCAATCCTTTTTTGAGACCTTCAAACAATCCTTTTTTGAGAGATTCTCCCAGGTTTTCTCCCTGGTTCCCTTCCTGCAATCCTTGCAAAACCCCTTGCAGGGCGTTGCCGGCGACATTTTTCAACGCTTCGCGGCGATCTTGCGGGAGCCGCTGTTCGAGTTTTCTTTGATCGTCCGGAGAAAGCGCGGCAAACAGCCCTTGCACGACCTGATCGACCGTTCCTCCGTCTCCGCTTCCGGAAAGGGATTTTTGGTCCGCGTTCAAACCGCCGAGCATCGGGTCGAGCTTTTCCCGGAACAGCCCGCCGACGGTTCGTAGGGACTGATTCGTTTCCTCGGTCAGTCCGGCATTGAGCTGTTGCAGCGATTCGTCCCATTGGTCTTTGAGGACGGAAATCATCTGCGGGGCGAGCCGGTCCCCCAGATCGCTTCGAAATTCGACGATCGGTTCGGTTTTCGTGCCACCGATCAGCATTTCCGCGTCGATCGAATCGATTTGTCGGGTCAAATCGGTCAAAAGCCGATCCAACGCCGAATCCCGAAGTCCCGGCGTGAGCGAAGGGACCAACCGAATCCCGGTTTGCGTACAGCGGATGCGGCCGGAAAGTTGTTCGCCGTTGATTTCGACCTCGCCGAAAAAGCGGGTAACCCCGGGCGAGACGGAAATCGCGAGCCCGTCCCGGTTTCCCAAAACCCGGGCCGGGAGTACGTATTGCGGAGCGGCAATGTAGTATCGGTCGACCGGTACTTCCCCGCGACGATCGAGAACGGCGGTCACGAAAATCCGGGGAAACGCCCCGGCTACCGCCTCGATCGGTTCATTCATTTTTTGAAGGAGCGTTTCCTTTAACGCCTGTTCCCCGAGCGGTTTGTCGAGGACCGGATCGAGCTGGGCCGCGGCATCCGGCGGTTGGACATCGAACGGGGAATCTCCCAAAAACGACTCTTCGCGCGGAATGCCGTCAATGCAAAGTTGAATTGTCGTCGCATTGCCCCATTCTTTCGGCGAGACGGCGAAATCGAACGCCCTGCCGAGAAAATAAATCGGCGTCTCGCCGAATCGGACGTCGCCGTCGAAATAGGTCCGTTTCAAGAGCACTTCGGGCTTGCCGAGTCGGCTGGGAAACACGACGTCGGTTCCCGGAAGACGTCGTACAAACCAGGAATGCTCGGGATGGGTCGTATCCGACTGTTCCGAGAGCGACTCTCCGACCGAATCGGCCCACGCCAAAATCGCGGCGAAGCGTTCGTTGATTTCCGGACCGATCAGGACCTGGGAGAGAAATTCGGCGTCGATTTTCGGAGGTCGGAGCTGTTTGATTTTTTCGACATCCGCCTTGAGCATTTCCTTGAGCCCGAGGGCGTCTTTTTTGGCTTGGGATTCCAAACTCGCGGCCGAAGCGACGATGTTTTTGATTTCCGCTTCGAGGTTTTCGGTCCCCTGCAACAGTGTGATGATCGTTTCGACCTTGTTCGCATTGGGATCGCGATTTTGAGATACGTCGCGAATCTGCTTGATCTTTTGTACGATTCCCTGGGATTGATCGACGAGCGGCTGCACTTCGGCCTGCCATTTTTTGGACATGTCCCGGGAAAACCGGACCGAGGGGAATTGCTCTTCCAGTTGCCCGAGCGCTTTCGGGTCGAAGCCGGACGAAAGCACGCCGGACATATCGGTGTCCAACGTTTGCGAAAACCAATCCGGGAAGCGATCCTTGAACCTGTCCCAGACGTTTTTCGGAACGAACAGACCGGCTTCGGCCTCGTCCGTTTTGTAATGGATGCCGCGAATTTCCGTATTTTTGACGCGGTATTGCCGTTTCAGAAACTCGGTCGTATCGAGCGAAACCGAGACGGAATCGACGTTGGCCAGCAGCCGCCCCGGCTGCGTCGGGTCGGGAATCTCGATCTCTTTCAGGTCCAAAGTTCCTTGGAGCGGTTCGATTCGGGTCGAGCCGACGACCAACTTCAAACCGGCTTTCGAGTGAGCGTAATGCACGATCCCCCATTCGGCGATCCGGTTGCGCGCAGCCCAAACCCCGACGATTACGACCGCGAGAAGGATCAGGCGAAAAAAGAAACGGAAGACCATGTTAACGCGTTGCTTAAATTATGAATTAAGAATGATGATGTTATTGGGATACTGTCAAAAGTGTTGCGATTTTTTTATTTTCCTTTTGTCTTTTCCTGAGGCTTCGTGAGCCGATTGGTTCCGGTTGGCGAATGGGTGCCCGAAGCGTATTCGAGGGGAACGGTGTATAAAACTTCGGCGTTATCAAATTGTTGGGCCGAGGCATTCTTGCTTTGGGCCAACGGCGAGCCCTTTTTCGGCGGGGCGGACACGGTTCCGATTCGGAATACGCTCAAAATTCCGAGAACAAACGCGAAAAACGGGAGGAAGAACAAAACACCGATCGCCAGTTGCCCGAGCACAACGCTGTTGTGCAGCATCGTCCAGGCCCCAAGCGGAAATTCGTACAGGTTCGAACCGAACGATTGAACCGCCGGAACAGCCAATAAAAACATCCCGATCTGATCGGCCGGCCGGTCCAAAAACGGCGAAACAAAAGTAAAAGCGGCTGCCGAGAGCAACCCGCAGAGCAGATTGGCCCGCAAAAAATAAAGGGCCAGTAAAAAAACCAGCACCAAAATCGTCGCTTTCGGAAGCAATCCGATCACCATCCCGAGGGCGAATCCCAAGGCAAGCGACCGCCGCCGAAAATCGCCGAACAA
>JAVBQI010000146.1:0-14494 GCA_031549145.1 Thermoguttaceae bacterium
AAAAGAAGGGAGGGTTTCCCGCGATTCGGTCAACCCCGAAGCGACGAACTGCGGAATCGCGAATGTCCGGACCGTTTCCGGATCGGCTTGGGTATCGACGAAACAAACGGCACAATTGGTCGTTCCGAGGTCGATCCCGACGACGAATCGCGAGGGAGCGGCAGGGTCAAGATGTTGCACAATGATCTCCAAAACACGAGCCGGGACCTGCGGTCCCGGTTTCGTTCACGACAAGAAAACGCATCAACTCGAATAGGTACAAAAACCGGGGGCACAGCCCCCGGTTCGTAGGAATTCAACGGATCGTTGAAATGTTTACCCGTTTTTCTTCGCGAAATCTTTCATGAAATCGCTCAGGGCCAAAACCCCTTCCCGCGGCATCGCGTTGTAAATCGACGCTCGCAGGCCGCCGACGCTGCGGTGTCCGGCCAGGGTCATCAATTTGTGCGTTTTCGCTTCCGCCTCGAACTTTTTGTCGAGTTCCTCGCTCGGCAAACGGAACGGCACGTTCATGATCGAACGGAATTCCTTCTCCGCGTGCCCTTTGTAATACCCGCCGGATTGGTCGATCGTATCATAAAGCAAGCCAGCCTTTTCCTTATTGATCTGGTGCATTTTTTCGAGGCCGCCGATATCATTGAGCAACCAATCGGTGACCAGTTTGACCATGTAAATCGCGAAACAGGGTGGCGTGTTCAGCATCGATTTCTGTTCGTCGATTTTCTTGTAATTCAACAGCGAAGGGATGCCGTCGTCCGATTTCGCGACGAGATCGTCCCGCATGATCACGAGCGTAACTCCGGCCGGACCGACGTTCTTTTGGGCGCAGGCGTACAACAGTCCGTATTTCGAAACGTCGACCGGACGGCAGAAAATGTCGGACGAGCTGTCGCAAACGAGCGGGACGTTCCCGAGGTTCGGTTCCTGCGGCCATTGAATTCCCTCGATCGTTTCGTTCGAGCAAAGGTAGCAGTAGGCGGCATCCGGGTTAAGGCCGGACAGTTCCGATTGCAACGGCTTGCGGCGGTATTCGACCGACTTGCCGTCCCAAACGACCTTGACCTCGCCCTGGGTTTTCGCTTCCGACAACGCTTTTTTGGTCCAGGAACCGGTGATGATATAATCGGCCGATTTGCCGGAACCTTTCAAGAGGTTCATGGGAATCATCGCGAACTGGAGCAAAGCGCCCCCTTGCAGGAACAGGACCCGGTAATTGCTCGGAATCGAAAGAAGCTGCCGGATATTCGCCTCCGTTTTTTCGATAATTTCCATAAACGGCTTCGAACGGTGGGAAATTTCGAGGACGGACGCCCCGACCCCGGGAAGACAAAGCAGCTCCTCCTGGGCTTTTTTCAGGACGGGAACGGGAAGAACGGCCGGACCGGCGGAAAAATTGAAAGCTCTTTCTTGCATGGGATCGTCGTGTCTTTTATGTTGTTGAGAACGAATAATTTTTCCCGCCGAAACCCGACGGGAGTGTTCTTTAGATCGTACCAAAAAACCGGATTTTGAGAAGAGGCGCCGTCGGCCGGTGTCTCAATCACTGCCCGATGGCGTCGAAGGTCCCGCCGTCGTTGAAATGCTCCTTTTGGGCCGCGTCCCAGCCGCCGAAAACGCCGTCGATCGTAAACAGCTCGACCTGTTTGAAACGATCGGCGTATTTTTCCGCGATCGCCGCATTCGAAGGACGGTAAAAGTGCTTCGCGCAAATCTCCTGTCCTTCCGGCTGGTAAAGGTATTCCAAATAGGCTTGGGCGACTTCGCGGCTTTGCTTCTGGTCGACATTTTTGTCGACGACGGCGACCGGCGGTTCGGCGAGAATGCTGATGCTCGGAACGACGACTTCGAGTTCTTCGGATCCTTTCGAGTCCAAATAGTAAAGCGCTTCGTTTTCCCACGCCAAAAGAACGTCGCCCCGCCTGTTTTGGACGAACGTGTTCGTCGCCTGTCGGGCGCCGCTGTCCATGACCGGGACTTTTTTAGCGTTGAAAATTCCTTTGACGAATTCGAACGCCTTTTGGTTGGCGGCATCGACGCGTTCCTTGTTCGCCGGATCGTGCAGCCCGGAAAGGTCTCCCAATTCCTTCTTCAGCATATACCCCCAGGCGGCGAGGTAATTCCAACGGGCACCTCCCGAAGTTTTGGGGTCGGGTGTGATAATTTGAACATCTTCTTTGAGCAGATCGTCCCAGTCCTTGATCCCCTTTGGGTTCCCTTTGCGAACGAGGAATACGATCGTCGAAGTGTAAGGGCACGAATTGTTCGGGAACTGTCGCTGCCAATCCTTCCGGATCAGTCCGGGAGATTGTTTGCCGATGTTGTCGACATCATAAGCGAGCGCGAGGGTCACGACATCGGCGTCCAGCCCGCCGATCACCATTCGGGCCTGACTGCCGGAACCGCCGTTCGTTTGTCGGAATTCGATTTTTTCCCCTTTGGTTTTTTCCCAATGTTTGGCGAAGACGGCATTATAATCCTTGTACAGTTCCCGCGTCGGATCGTAGGAAACGTTCAAGAACGTTTTTTTCGGATGACAGCCGAACAGGAGGGGAAAAACGATCAGGACGCAACAAAGCCAATATTTTCTCATAAAAAACCGGGAGTAAGAAATGTTTTTGTCGAGTTGTTGAACCGCGAATGCAGTCGGTACCCCGGCATCACCCGCGGACTTTGGACCTTTAACAAAACAACCTTTACAATCGTCTTTTTTAACTACGGAATACGCGGAATAACGGAATAGACGGAAATGTAAAATTCCGTGTTTTCCGTCTTTCCGTGTGTTCCGTAGTTAGAAAAACATGCAATAAAAATGTTCGATTTTTGTGCAATTGTAAAAATTATTCTGTTACGGCTCCTTTGATTACGGTCATAATATGAGGCCTATTATACGCGATACCAATGAGGAGACCATGAACTACGGAATGTTTTTCAACCAAAATTGGTACGCTTTTTCGACCTCCCCGGGCGTCTTTTCCCCTTCCCAGACGGCAATGCCGTATTGAAAGGCGAGCGGCTTGTCCTTTTCGAGACGGATCGGCTCCTTGTGCCAACAGGCCGTCGCTCCGAGGTAGGCGAACGATTTGCCCTCCTGTCCCATCGTAAAAGCGGTCATCGGCCGGGGATTTTCCGGCGCATCGAACACCGCGACCGTAACGGGCTTGCCGTACAACTTCGCGGTGTAGACCATCCAACGGCATTGCGTTAAATGCTCATCACCACGAACATGCTCTCCCATCGCTCCGTTTTCGAGGCTGGAGAAAAATCGGCCGTCCCGGTCCATGCTCGCGTCGAATCGCATTCCGAGCCCGGAATAATGAAAGCCGGTCAGTTCAATCTCGCTCTTTCCTTCGGCGACAGCGAGGGCCGAGGTCCAGCTCATGAGCGTTGCACCGATTTCCTTTCCCGAAAGATATTGGATCGTCCGTTTTTCCCGGAGCGTTTTTTCCCCGCTCGGCTTGAGCCAATCGAGCGATTGTTTCAACTCGACGACCACGTTCTTCGCCCCGCGGCAAGGAACGTCGATCTCGAAATCCGTCCCGATCTGCACGCCGTTCGCTTCCTTGCTCGCCTCGGTCCAAAAATCGGTCCCGTCGGCCGTAATCGCGAACATCAGGGCATGATGATGCAAATGGTCGGACGGAGCGTCCCGCAGGACGTTGCGACCTTCGGGCGTCTCAAGCTGGGAAACGTACGACTTGTATTCCAGTTCCGAGAATTCTTCGTGCTTTCGGTCGAGCTTATGATACGCGAAAAGCGGCCGCTCACCGGATTGAAACCGGATTTCGCTTTCGCCCGCATCTTTGATCGCAAGCGTCGTGTTCTGCCCGAACAGGCTCGAATTGAACAAAACGAGAAAGCCGAAAAGTCCGATGAGGTTTCGCATTGTTTTTGAGGGCAGAGGACAGAGGGAAGTGGGAAGTGGGAAGTGGGAAGAGAGCCGCGACCTACGGTCGCGAAGAGGCATTTTCAATTTTCAATTCTCAATTTCGGATATTTCTGCGTCCGTTCGAGGATCGATTCGTGCAAGAGGCCGTTGCTCGCGATTCCCTCTTCGGAATAGATCGTCCGCTTACCGTTCCAGTCGCTGAAGGTTCCGCCGGCCTCTTCGAGAATCACCAGCAGCGGCCCGGCATCCCAAAGGCCCATGATCGGATCGACCATCAGATCGGCCCGACCGGTCGCGACAAGGTAATAACCGTAGGCATCTCCCCACGTTCGGGTCAAGAGCACGCTTCGCTCCAATTCGGTATAAGCCTTTCCGCGTCCGATGCGTTCGAAGGTGATCACCTCGCTCGTCAGGAACAAGGCTTCGGCGAGCGCCGGCGTCCGGGAGACCGCGGCCCGAACCGGCCCGTCGAATCGCGGCATCTCGAACCAGGCTCCTTTTCCCTTCTCGGCCCAGATCATTTCCCCCAAGGCGGGCAGGGCGATCACTCCGAGCACGCTTTCCCCGTCCTTTTCGACACCGATGAGCGTGCTGTAAAGCGGGACCCCGTGTATGAACGACTTGGTGCCGTCGATCGGATCGAGCAGCCAACGGTAGCCGCTGCTCCCTTCCTTGACGGGAAACTCTTCCCCGAGAATCGCATCGTCGGGAAACAGCTCGCCGATCCGCCGCCGCAAGAGCTGCTCGGCACCACGGTCCGCTTCGGTCACCGGGGAGTTATCCGCCTTCAGCTCGACCTCCAGCCGCGGCCGGTTAAAATACTCCAGCGTCAGATTCCCCGCCTCCCGGGCGATCGTTTTGGCATGTTCCAGGCGAGATAGCATGATAGGCTATAAGCTGTAGGTAGTATGATCTCAAGCCTGTTTTACGGATAATCCTGTAAAATACTGAACCTGCTCTCTGTCATTCCCGCGCAGGCGGGAATCTATAGAATACGTTTTCACTATGGATTCCCGCCTGCGCGGGAATGACGAAAGACGAGGTCCAACTTTCTGCACTGGTTAAATAAAGGCAGTAGGCCGTAAAACTCGGCTTCTAGCCGCTCCCCTACAGCTTACACTCCGTACTTGGCCAGGTCCGGCTTGCCGTCGGGGAGTTCGAGCAGGTCGGTTTCCGGGGTCCCGTCCTCGGCCGGGTCGAACCATTCCGTTTTGAACTGCACCGTCTCGCCCCGGTCCGCCGAGATGTTGGTCGTGAGTGCGATCACCGCATCGGCCAACGCGACCTCCGGGACGCAGCGCGGCCGCGGTTTTTCGAGAGCGGCCTCCGGATTCTCGCGGATACAATACGCCCAGTGCTCGATCTCCTCGCAATAACCACGGGAAACGTCGCCGAAAATCGCCTGCAAGCCGATCGCCCCGGAGAGCAGATCCCCCATGTCGGAAAGGTCGAGATCGAGGTACTCGCCTTGGGCGTTTGTCTTTTTCGTGACGACCGTTTTCTTTTCGACTTCGGCCCCGCGATACAGCATCGCTTCCTTTTCCGATTCGAGCACCAGGGTTCCCTTGGTCCCGAACACGGTTTCGCCGTAACCGCCGAACCCGTTGCCGTTGATCGAGGAATAAGCGACCGTAATCTTCCGCTGCTTCCCGAGCGGATCGGCGAGGTTGTAGCCCGGCCCGGCGTAATCGAAGACGCAGTGTATGTGATCATCGGCATCCCGGTCGAGCGAGCCGTCGGCCAAATTTCCGGGGAACAGCGAGCGAGCCGAGGTCGCGCTCACCGCGAGGGGATACTGCTTTTTTCCGTCGTGCATCGCGGCGATAAAAATGCTCGCGGCATCCAACTGGTGCGAACCGAGTTCGGCCATGAGCCCGGCACTGGTCCGGTCGAACAGCCGCCAACGGATCAGCTCCTCCCCGGCCGGCCGATCATAGGTCCCGGCCGCGCCGTCGACCTTGATCTGTTCGCTGACATAACCGTATTGCTCGGCGCTTTTAAACGTCGTACCGAAAGCCGTTCCCCCGTTCAACAAAACATCGTCTTGAATCTGGGCTTCCTTTTGGGCGACTTTTTGTCTCCAAAGATCGATTTCCTCGGCCCGGATTTTTTGGGCGGCCTCGGGCAATTTTTCGAGTTCTTCCAGCTTTCTCTTGAACGAAACCAACTCCCGTTCGATCTTTCCCTGCTTGTGCGGGTTGCCGTTGGCGTCCAAATCGACTTCCTTTTTCAGCCCGTCGGGAACCGGCGGCTTCCAGGAATCGGCGCCCGGTTTGTTGTTGCGATGCCATTGGGCTCGAATATAATGCAATTCGCCCATCACCCCGCTTTGCAGGAGCTTGACGGCGTGATCGTACAGAATGTTGTAATGCCGCTGGTGTCCGGTCGCGAGGTGTTTGTTAAACTTCTGCGCCGCCCGGGCCATCTCCTTGCAATTCGCGACCGAGTGCCCCATCAGCTTTTCGGTCAGCACGTGATACCCCTGCTGCATCGCCGCGATCGCGGCCGGAGCGTGCAGGAACAGCGGCAGGCCGATGATCACCGCCTCGATTTTCGTCTCCTCATCGGCGTGATCCTTCTCCTTTTCAAGAAGCTCCTTGTAATCGTTGTAAACCCGGACATTCTTGCGGGCTTCTTCTTCGGTTTCCCAGCCGTAGACTTTCATCAGCCCGCGCCGGACTTTCATCGCCGCTTCGGATTCGACGTCTCCGTGAAACGCCCGGTACTGGTTGAACGGCCGGATGTCGGCGATCGCGACGACCTGAACGTATTTCGGGTTGATCGCCCCGATCAGCACGCTCCCTTCGTCCCCGGTCCCGAGGACGGCGACGCGGACCGGGCGTTCGACGGTGCCGTACCCGAAGTAGGCGGCTCCGAGACCTTCGCCCGATTTCAGGTCCTGGGCGGTCGTCTTTTTCAGGAAGGCCCGGAGCGATTCGCCCGGAGAGCGGGGAATCAAATCGCTCCCGATCGTCGCACTGAAGTTTTCCTTGCCGATGAGTCGTTGTTCCGATGTTAAGTGCATCTCTTCCGTTGAACGTTGATGGTTGATTTTTAAAGGCCGTAGGCTATAGGCTGTAGACTATAGGGTGGTTTATTCAGGTTTTCCCCAATCGTATTGAATTCAAAGCCGTCTTTTATGCGTTCGCTCCGGGTTTGCAAACGACTGCTACAGCCTACAGTCTATAGCCTACAGCCTTTTCCGCTAAACCTTATACTCGTCCTTGTTGACGTCGGGCTTCGCGCCGGGGACGTTCAAAACGTCCCCTTCCGGGGTCTCGTCGCTGTCGATGTCGAACCACGATTCCTTGAACGCCAGGCTTTGGCCCAAATCGGCCGCGATGTTCGTCCCGAGCGCGATCACCGCATCGCCGAGAGCGACCTTGGGATAACAGCGCGGCTGCAAGGCCTTGTCGGTGTTGTTCGGGTTGACCCGGATACACCAGGCCCAGTGCTCCAGCTCTTCGGTGTAACCGCGGGAAACGTCCGCTTTCGGGCCGCCGGCGACCGCTTTCTGGGCCGGTCCGCTCGATTGGGTGTCCAAGGTCGGGCCGGTCGCCGCCTTCGTCGTGATTTTGCTTGCCGTTTCGCTCCGGAACATTTGCAAATCGGCTTCCTTTTCCAAGATCATCGTCCCGTCGGTCCCGAACACGATTTCGCCGTAACCGCCGAACCCGTTGCCGTTGATCGTCGAATACTGGACGCAAATTTTTCGCTTTTTCCCGACAGCCGTTTTCGGATCGTAATCGGGGGCCGGGAATTCGACCAGCGTCGTAATGTGATCGTTTACTTCCCGGTCCATTTCGAAGAGGTTCCGGTTGGCCGAGACAAGCACCTTGAGCGGATGTATCTTTTGCCCCGTGTTCGTCCCGTGATAGTAATCGTTGTTCGCAGCCAGAAAGATGCTCGCGGCATCCAACTGGTGGGAGCCGAGCTCGACCATCAACCCGCCGCCGGTCCGGGCCCAAAGCCGCCAACGCAGCAGTTCTTCGGCTGCCGGCCGCTGGTAGGTTTTCTGCTCCTGCGTTTTCGCGTCGGTCCATTCGAAAGCGTTGTCCAAATAGCCGTATTCCTTGGCCGATTTGAACGAGGTCCCCTCGTATTCGCCCCCTTTCGCGAGCACTTCGTCGCGAATCTGGGCCTCTTTTTGGGCGACTTTTTTCGCGACGGTTTCGATTTCCGAACCCCGGGCGGCCGCCAATTCCTTCTTGAGGCCGTCCAAATCGCGGATCAGCCGGTTGGCCTGCACGTCGGTCGGCTTGACGTTTTTGGGCATCGGCAGCTGCCAGGAATCGCCGCCGGGGGAGTTTCCGCGATGCCATTGGGCTCGAATGTAATGAATATTCCCGAGCAGGCCGCGTTTGATTTTGTCGACCGCTTCGTGGTACAGAATATTGTAATGCCGCTGGTGTCCGGTCGCGAGATGTTTGCCGGTCATCGCCGCGACGCGGGACATTTCCTTGCATTGGGTGATGCTGTGGGCCATCAATTTTTCGGTGAGGACGTGCAAGCCCCGCCGCATCGCCGCGACGGCGGCCTTCGCGTGTAGGTGCAACGGCAAGGCGATCACGACCGCTTCGATACCGTCCGCCTTCGCCTGGTTCAGCAGTTCGAGGTAATCGGCGTAAACGCGGACGTGTTTGCGAGCTTCTTCCTCGGTTTTCCACCCGTAAACCGACATTAGCCCCGGCCGGGCTGAGACGCCGCAATCTCCGTGAAATGCTCGGTATTGGTTGTAGGGCCTGATATCGGCGATCGACTTGACCTCGATGTACTCCGGGTTCATCGCCCCGAGGAGAACGCTCCCCTCATCGCCGGTTCCGAGGACGCCGACCCGAAGCGGGTTCCCTTCGACCTTGGAGTATCCGAAATAAAACGCTCCGACTCCGGCCGTCGGAACGGCGGCGGCCAGCACTCCGGCCTTCAGTAAATCACGTCTTGAAATTTCGTTCGGTTGCATCATGGGGAGCAGGAAGTGGGAAGTGAGGAGTAGGAAGTGAGAAGCAGGGAGCGTAGGAAAAGGTTTTTGGGAGCGAAAATCCTTAATCCCTTACTCTTTATGACCGTAGGCGCGGGCGATGTATTTTCCGCCGCAATGCCAAAGGAAAAAGTCGAGTCCGCCCCAACGTCCGGCGGGCAACGTCGCGAGCAACAGACAGGCGATCAGTTCGACGAAATCCTTGTTGACGATCATAAAATGTCCAATCATATCCGGCACGGGCGGGTAAACCGTCGGCCAAGGGAATTGCGAGAGGACGACGTTGGCCAAAAACGCGGCCGCCCCGAGGGACGCGAGCCGGTTGCAAAAGCCGAGCATCATGCAAATCCCGATCGCCGTCAGCCCGTAGGTGACCGAAAGGTCGAGGAGCCGCATTTGCGACGGGACATACGGGAATAAACCGATAATCGGGGCCTTTTCCGGATTGGTGATGATTTTGCTCGGGGCACCGCCCAGTTCGGGATTCACGACCCGACCGAACGCCGATTGGAGGCCGTCCCCCATTTTGTCCAAGTCCTTGACCCAGGTTTCGCCTTCGGCCCGGTATCCCATCATTCCGTCCCAATTACGTTGCCGTTGATGGGGGGCATCATTCGTGTGGGCGGCGACTTCTTCGTCGAACCGCTTCAAACTGTCGTGGTACTGTTGAACCGGGATTTCGATTTCGGCCGCGTATTCCCGGAGCGAAGTGATGTATTGCCGGAAAATGGCGTCGATCGCCTTTTGGTGCCCTGGGTCAAGGGCATATTTTCTTTCGAACGCGGCTTTGAAATTCGTCCAGGCTTTTTCATAGGCCGGGAGCGTCGGGAGGTTGGCGATTTTTCTCTCTTCGGTTTTGAGCTCCGCCTCGGTCAGACCGGCGCCGCTGTTCTTGAAGACGGTCGCATCGACCTTGTCCTTCGGCGTGATTTCCAGTCGCTTGAGGGAATCGAGGTCCGGGAGCATCATGTAATACAGATCCGCGACCGGGCCTTTCGCCTGTCCGAGGAAGCCTTTGGCGCTGAAACCGTGCCGCTCGTCGAATTTGTGCAACCCTTCGTAAAAGAAATGCCAACCGATCGTCAACCGGAGTACCACGATCATAATGACCGCACATGCGCCGATACTCACCTTATTCTTACTCAAGGGAAGGGTCTCCTCTCGTCTCTAGCTGGAGGTTGGAACTGTTGGACAAAGCTCGGGAAGCGGACCGAGCGTGAGGCTTCGAAAAAAGACAATTTTCCCATCTTATCAGGAATTTTCCGAAAAAAAAAGAGAGCCGGGAAAATTTTTCCCGGGGCGGAAAAACCGGTCATATGGGATTTCGCTTGGCCTTGCCAACTACTGCCCGATTCGATTTTTTTGAAAATCCGCTTTTTGAGAAATATCGGGAACGGCCTCTTTCCGCACTCTATCAATCCCCATTTCCGTCCGATATAATGCCCCAATGCTCAAACTCCGTTTTGTTACGATTTTGCCGTCCCTGGAATGATGACCGAAGCGAATAACAGCAAGCTGCTTTTTCAAGAGCTTTCCGAGCCCCTTGTCGTGGTTGACGCCCGAAACGGCGAAATGCTTTGGATGAATCCGGGATTTCAACGGGACATCGATATTCGCGGAGACGAAGAAAGCCGGGCGACCCTGGTCGATTTTTTCAAAGACCATCGGGAATTCTTTTCGGCAATGATCCGGGAAAAAACCAAGGACAACACGCTCCTCGAACTCCCCCGGATGAGGCTGGACCTGGCTCAATGGGTGGGGACGGTTCTCGCCCTTCCCCAGTCTTGGGACGGCTGCGAAGCCCTGGTCCTGATTTTTCGGGAGGATCCCAACCCCGGAGACACGATCGAGGAAATCCAGCGTCGGGAAACCCTCTTGAAAAAGCAGAGCCTCGCCCTGACTTCGCTCAACAGCAACCCGGCTTTGACCGGCGGGGATTTTTCCGAGGCGGCGAAAGTGATCGCCAAAACGGCCTGCGAAACGCTCGAGGCGGCCCGGGTCGGCGTTTGGCTTTTGACGAAGGATGATCTGACCAATGCGGCGATGTACACCCGGGCAACCGGGAAATTTTCGATCGATCCCCCTTTTTCCGCCTACAAATATCCCGGTTACATTCAAATGTTGAAAACCGAACGGAATATCGTGATGCCGGATACGGAAACGGACACGATTCTTCCAGGGATGTCGGCCAACTACAGTTTCGGCGGCATCCGGGCTTTGTTGGACAGCCCGATCCGCCTCGGCGGGGAACTCGTCGGGGTCGTTTGCATGGAGCACGCCGGGAGCCCCCGCTATTGGACGATCGAAGAGCAGACGTTCGCCGGGTCAATGGCCGATTACGCTTCGATCGCCTTGGAGACGAGCCGGCGAAAAGAAAGCCAACGGCGTATGGAAACGCTCATCTCCAACCTCCCCGGAATGGCCTTTCGTTGCCGCAACAATGCCCCCGACTATACCATGGAATACGTCAGCGAAGGGCTGACGGCGATCACAGGGTATGAGCCGGACGATTTGATCGACAACAAGCGGATCACGTTTTTCGACCTGGTGCATCCGGACGACCGCCAACAGCTGTTGGAGGATAATGCCGGAACGCTGTACGTCGGCCAGCCGCTCGAAACAATGTTCCGCTGGGTACACAAGGACGGTAGCGTCCGCTGGGTTTGGGAGCGTTCCCGGGTCGTCGAAGTGAGCGCCGACAACCCGAATTTCAGCATTTCGGAGGGGTTCGTCTCCGACATCACCGAGCGGCGGCGGCTGGAGGCCGCGGAAGAGGCGTCCCGGGCCAAGAGCGAGTTTCTCGCGAACATGTCGCACGAAATTCGCACGCCGATGAACGGCGTGATCGGATTGACCAATCTGCTGGGCAACACACCTTTGAATTCCCTGCAAAAGCAATATGTCGATACGATCCGGCAAAGTGCCGATTCGCTCCTTTCGGTGATCAACGATATTTTGGATTTTTCGAAGATCGAAGCGGGCAAAATGGTGCTTGAACAGATTGAGTTCGAGCCGCGAAAAATTCTCGAAGATGTTTGCGACGCCCTCGCCTTGCAGGTGCATTCCAAAGGTCTGAAGTTGGCGTTGATCGTCGATCCGGAGATTCCCCGGATTTTGATCGGGGACAGCTCGCGTATCCGGCAGATCGTGGTCAATCTTTTAAGCAACGCCGTCAAGTTTACCGGACAGGGGGAAATCCAGGTTCGGGCGAAGCTCATTTCGCGGAGGAAGGACAACGACCGCGCGATCCTGCAATTCGAGGTTCAGGATTCGGGCATCGGCATACCTTCGGGAAAGCTGGAATCCCTGTTCGATCCGTTCTCGCAAATGGACACCTCGACGACCCGGCGGTACGGCGGGACCGGGCTGGGGCTTTCGATCAGCAAAAAGCTGGTCGAACTCATGGGCGGAAAAATTTATGCCGAAAGTTCGGTCGGCCTCGGTTCGACATTTATTTTTACGGCCGATTTGGGGCTTTTGAAGGATGCCGCGACGCCGCCGAAACCGCTACAAAATTGGAACGTGGTCGTTTTCGAGGAGCATGATCCGACGCGGCTGTCCTTGAAATTGATTTTGGAAAGCTGGGGCGCCCGGGTGTGCGAGGAAAAAACGATCGAATCGTTCGTCGGATTTCTCGAAAAAGCGTTCGAAGAAGGGAACGTTCCGAATTGGGGACTTTTCGATATCGACCTCGATCGTTCGAAAATCGAATCCGCTTTGGAAAATTTCCTTGAGAAACACGGCCCGCGAAACCTGTTGCTGACGCCGGTTTTCGCGCTTGGCAGTGCCGTCGATCCCGAATCGTTCCGCTTGCCCGGGCTGTTCGGTTTTCTGACGAAGCCGATTCGCTCATCCCATCTGTTGGCACTTTTGCAGCCGGAGATCGAGAAACGCGATCCCGGTTCGGCGGTTTCGCCTTCCGTCGACGAGGTTTCCGCCGGGGCGGGGAAAGAGCCTCCAAAAAACAAGCCGCTGCGAATTCTGCTCGTCGAAGACGTCAAGGTCAACATCATCGTCGCGACGGCGATGCTCACCTCTCTGGGGCACAAGGTTCATACGGAAGACAACGGCTGTAAGGCGTTGGAAGCCCTGCGATCGAAGGAGTTCGATCTCGTCTTTATGGACTGTCAAATGCCGGAAATGGACGGGTATCAATGTACCCGGATGCTGCGGACGGCGACTTCCGGGGTTTTGAATACGAAAATTCCGGTCATTGCGATGACCGCCCACGCGATGAGCGGCGACCGGGAAAAATGCCTCGAATCGGGTATGGACGATTACATCACCAAACCGATCAGCGTCGAAGTGCTGCAGGCCGCGATCGACCGTTGGCGCGGCAAAAAGAGCACCGCACGGATCAGCCGGGAATAGGGTTTTGTGATAATCAAAACCCGGAATGGTAGGCTGCCGGCCTTTCCTTTAACACATTAATACCAGAAAGGAACCACATAAGATGCAACGAATCAATCGACGACGTTTTCTCGGACAAACGGCATTACTCGCGGGGGCGGGATTGCTCGGAACGAAAGTTTTTTCAAGCACGGTGTTGGCCGACGGCACCTTTACTCCGACGGGCGGGGAAAAACCGGTCGGGCATCTGACCGGGTACGTCGTCGATGAGCATCAGGCGTGGTTCCGGCTCAACAATATCGCGTTGACGAGTTACAGGGCTCACGTAACGCAAAAGTATCCTTACTTTTTCCCGGTTTTAGGGCCGAAAACGGGCCTTTCGCTCACCTCGGAAACCGGCTTGCCCTGGCCGCACCACCGTTCGCTCTTTTTCGGCTGCGATAAGGTCAACGGCGGCAATTATTGGCAGGACACCAACGCGAAAGGGCAGATCGTTTCGCAAGGGATCAAGCTCGGAACGATCGACGAAACCTCTGGCGAACTGTTCGACCGCTGCCTTTGGCAAAAGCCGGGCGCCGATCCGATTATCGAGGACACGCGGACGTTCAAAATCAAGATTCTGCCGAACGGGAATTACCTGATCGACAGCGAGTTCGATCTCAAGATGCTGACGGATGTTACGATCGAGAAGACGAACCACGGTCTGTACGCGATTCGCTGTGCTCCCGACATCAGCCCGGACGGCGGCGGGACGCTGCTCAACAGCAACGGCATCCGGGGGGAAAAGGAGACCTTCGGCAAGCCGGCGAACTGGTGCACGTTTTTCGGCAAGCGGACCGGTTTCCCGGACATCACCGAAGGGATCGCGATCCTGCAATCCAAGGAAGCTCCGCACCCGCGATTCGCGAATTGCCCCTGGTTTACCCGGGATTACGGCAACATTTCGCCCATGCCGATGAACTTTATCGACCCGAAGGATCCGTTGAAATTCGCGAAAGACGAAAAGCTCCGGCTGCGATACCGCGTCGTCGCCTATTCCGGTACGCCCGAAGAAGCCGATTTGAACGGCCTTTGGGACGATTTCAACCGGTAAAGAGCACTGCGTTTTCAAAATTTTGATTTTACAATCCCCCGGTTGGGAGCGGGGGTTGACAATCCGGGGCGGCCCGATACACTTTTATCTTCCTAAGGATTCATTTTCTCCGTTTTGCTTGGCCGCTTCGCGCACGAGGTGCCCTTATTTTCTAACGAAAAGTATGCCGACAATCAATCAATTGGTT
>JAVBQI010000091.1:0-5869 GCA_031549145.1 Thermoguttaceae bacterium
GCTTTCGTCGCTTCGCTCAGGAAGCCCCTTGGCTCAATTTTTGTGCGAAGCACAGTATGCTGGCCATTGAAAACGCGAGGCGACCAACGGAAGCCGGATTATCGAACGCGAAGCGAAATGCCTGGACGGCAGGTCCCAGGCCCGCCTGGCAGAGACGCCGATGCGAAGGCGCCACTTTCTGAGTGAAGTGTCGTGGAATGGCGATGCCGTAATGTCTGCACGCATGGATCTGTGGGAGCCCCGATGGAGCAATCCTCGGAGGCACCCGTTTAGCTTGTGGGAACTCACACCCGTTCGAGTTTCACGATATGGGTAGCAACCGCTTTCCGGCAGCGAAATCGAGAACGAACCTGACCTTGACACCCGCCTTGCCGCAAATGCACATTCTTGGTGAGACGCACAGTATTTGAAACGACACTGCCAGCGGTCCAATTTTCTGAAGCCGAAACCTACTGCCGGTGTATTTTCGACAAGAAGACCGGTTGGAAGCTCAGATTAACTCCCCAAACGTCGCGGCTGGGATCGACCGAAAAACCCAACGTCCAGGCGAACGATTCGCCCAACCGCCGGATGCTGACACTGGTTCCCGCGCTCAAGTTGTCGTGTAAGTCGAACGAGGTTCCGAATTGCCCGGAGTATTTTTCGTTCATTTGGTAAGAAATATTCAGATTCAAATACGTTGCGGTAAACGGCCCTTCGAGGTGATCGACCCCAAGGAAAAGGCTGCCGCGACCGGGCCGTTCCGTCAGCCCTCCCAAGCGGACGATCTTTTGCCCGCCGTCGAAAACATCGAAAATTCCGGAGGAAAGGATCGCGAAACGGTCGCCGACATGCCAACGGAAATCGTAGTCCATGAGACCGAGGGTTTCGCCGAAATTCTGCTTGTCTTCCGGATAAATATTGGCATGCACGTCGAAGGTGATCCAATCGATGATCCGCCGGTTGCCGACGGGACCTCGCTTGGTCTGCCAGCGGTTTTTCATTCCGAAACGGATGAGCGAGAGATCATCGGCGGCTTCCGGGACCGGTGAGGTCACGTTGCCGGCCAGCCCGCTCCGAACCGCATAATATCGTTCGTCGTACCAAGGCGCCATGTTGCCTTTAAAAGTCGTTTCGGCAAAACGGCGGCGCGAAGCCTGCACCGAATGATCGTCGAGCGCTTCGTACTGGACCAGTTGGTCCCAATCGACATTCGATCCGGCGTAGGACAGCTCGCCGTCGAAATCGACCTTATGGGCCAGACCGTTGGCGTACCAGGTTCGCGAAGCGAAGCCGGGCATCAGTTTCCACATCGGAAGATTGAGGCGTATCCCCGCCTGGTAATAGACGCGTTGGACGCCGTCCCCGTTGACGTCTTTCCCCCAATGGGCGAGTTCTCCCAAAGCGTAGGGTACGACGCGCAGCGGCCCGAGGCTGAACGGCAGATCGAGTTCGTGTTTCGTCGAAATCACCTCGGAGGTCTCCGAAAACGGAACGCCTTGAGCATTCAATTCCCAGGGAAGGTATTGAAAATAATTGGCATTATGCGGATCCGTGGTATTGTTGGCGTTTTGCGGAGCATCCGTTGTCTCGAATTGCGCGAGCCCGACCCGGGTGTGTTCGTACCAGGTCAGGGTATCACCCAAAAGGGATTGCCCCAGCCAAAAATGATCGGCGCGAGGGAACCAGTTGGTGTCGGTTACGAAGTCGTCCATCCGGTAGGAGGCGAAAACGCTCAGGGTGCTGTTGTTGAAAGTTTTCTTCAGTTCGAGATCGGTCGATTGGTTTTTCAAGGTATCCCATTCGTTCTCGAAATACTGCTCCATAAAATTCCGGTCGCTGACTTTCCCGAGCTCGGCACTGACCACCCATTGGTTGCGCAGTTCCTGCCGATGCCTCCAAAACGCCCTGTACCGGTACGAGGTTTCCGGCTGCAATTCCCGTCGGTCGTACCCGAGGTTGTCTTTTCCGCTGTCGTAAATTCCCCAGTAATCGACCATCCCGGCGGTCGGACCCGGAATTCCGAAGAAATCGCCCCGGCTGTAGGTAAAATTCGTCCCATGTCCGAGACCGCGGGCCGAGAGATAGTCGAGACTGATATCCCAGTCGGTTCCTTCGGGCCGGTTTTTAATGTTGAAAATCTGGTAGGGATTCCAGCCCGTTCGAATTTGCGTTCCGAACATCTGGTTATGGGCGAGGCTCGCACTCCGGATGTAGAGGAACGGGTCCTGGTACTGGAGATCGGCCGACAACCATGGCCAGTAAAAAATCGGGACACTGCCGATGCAGACCACGTTGTTTTCGGCGGTGAGCATTTGCTTCTTTTTCGTCGCCTGCAGCCCGGTCTTCGGATCGCGAATCGGCGAGCCCGTCCATTTGTCGTAAAGCGGGCTGCTCGATTCGTCGAGCGTGATCCGTTGCGATTGAATTCGGTAGGACGGTTCCCCCAAACGACTCGTCGTGATGTAGGAATTGGTCGCCGCGTATCGGCTCGGCCCGATTTGCCGCATCGCTTCCGCTTTCAATCGCAACAGTCCGTCATATCCCGGGGCCGGGGAAAGCAGCTCGGCGTCCAGGATGTAGCCGATCCGGTTTTTGACGTCGTAATACATTTTTTTCGCCAAAATGCTCCGGTTGCCTTCCAGAAAGACGATATTCCCTTCCAGGTAAATTTCGATGTCCAATTTATCGGCCGAGACCCCTTCCCTGTTGGAGGCAATTTCGTCGTAGTTGGCCGTCCAAATCACGGCCCGATCGGCCGAAATATCGAGCGTGTCCCCGCTCAGGAGGCTTCCGCCCTTGGGATCGGTTCCCGATCCGTCAAACTGGACCCCTTCGATTAACAGCGTAAAGCCGTTGGTAATCAGGCCGATGCTTCGATTGGTCCCCTCGATGTTTTTCCAGTTCATCTCCGTGGGGGTGTCGCTTCGTTGGAAAAATTGGATTTTCCGGAAGTTCGAACCGCCCTGGGATGTTTCAACCGGTTGCGACAATTGCGTCGAATGATATTGGGCGGTATGGGGGAACCGCGTTTCCCTGGCCCGTTCGTAAATCGGTGGGAAGTGGGTCTGGGTCGTTTCCCGTTTGACGAGAACGACGTCGATTTTTGCGCTCGTGCGGAACGTTCCGACCCATTTTTGGTCCCGGATCAAGGCGTCCGCTTTTCCCTGGCTCAGTTCGATGAGGAGCGGTTTGCCCGAATCGGCGCTTTCGAGATAGACGGCCGCCGATTGCGGCGTCGATTCGCGGTCGATCCAGATCACGGCCCGGTCGCCGCGAACGATGTCCTTTCCCTGTTGAACGGCGCATTCTCCTTCGAGAAAATAAATTTCGAGTTTTTCAACCGGCTTGCTCCAACCGGCTCTCGCCGAAACGGTAATGGGGTCCCCTTCGTTTCTTTGCGGGAAATACATCGCCGAATTCCCGGAGAAATCGGCGATCATCGCGTCGATTTCCGGATCGAAGGCTTCGTCGGGGTGCTGCTGGGCGTATTTCTGACGCAATCGGGCATAGGACGAGGAGGGGAGCTGGTCGGGAACCGCCGACCGGCCTTGAAAGCCCGGCAATGCGATCATGCTCGTTTCCGCGAGCACCGTGCTTTCGCGGGAAGGGAGATACTTTTGAACGGCGTTCAGATTCGGAAGCTGCGGATGCGGGATCGACCAACGATGTGTCGGGCTCGGAGGCGCCGCGTCCTGTTTGTCAGGGGCCGCCGGGGGAGCCGGGGCCTCTTGGGTTTGAGCCGAAGTGAGGACCGCTGAAAAAAGAAAGAGGAGCAGCGCAAAAAATCCCGGGAAAACGACCGAGGACCGGGCTGCCGTTTCGGGAAAATTTCGGGATCGGATTCTTGGTTTATCGGGATTCCGCAACGTCGCTCTTTCAATAACGGTGAAACTTGGAGTACTTGCGCGGCGGGATTATAAGAAAAATCGCGAAAAGGAATCAAGAGGAAAAGAAAAAACCTTTTCTGGTAAAATAGGCGAAACAGAAAACTGCCTATTGTTTCAAAGCAGCTCCGAGCATGAGCGCGGGCGCGGTATGGAACAACCCTACTCTCAATCACCGGGGAAAAAAGGTCGGCGAGCTGACTTCCGGAAAACGCGGATGCGACCAATATCGTGGAGCGGCTTTATTGAGAAGGCGATAAAATTTGGCCCATTGTCTTTACCACAATTTGACATGGGGCCGCAGCATTTTGAACTTCGCTTTGCTTCGTGCAAAATACCGCTCCGTTCACTTTTTATCACCAGCACAATAAGGTTGGCAAAACGAATATTTTCGTTTCATTGACGAGAACATTTCGCCGACGAACAAACGATTCATTTCTTATCGTTTTTTGAGTTCATGCGATAAAAACAAAAAATCGCACTTTATGGTGAAAAAACTCTTGACGTGTTACTAATAATGTAGTAACATGGGTTTTGACAATTGTCGTAACTGGCGGAAGTGATCGCTCCGCCAAAAATTTTTTTGATTCGTGAAAGCCTTTGCCGCCGAGCTTGCTCGGCGCGTTGTGTTGAAGGAAAACCATCATGCCGGGAAAAAAAACTGACATCAAACTCAGTGAAGGGGAAATGGAACTGCTGAAATTGCTTTGGGAACTCGGGCCGTCACCGCTTTCGCAGGTGCACCAGAACTACCATCGCGAGATCGGTTACACGACGATCCAGACACGGCTCAACCGCATGGTCGACAAAGGGGTTGTGACGAAAAGCGACACGTACCCGGCGTTGTATCAGGCGGTACTCGAAACCGGGGACGCCTCGAAGCGGTATTTCGAAATCGTACAAAACATGTTTGGCGGCAGCATTGCCCCACTTGTCGCGCACGTGGCGAAAGACCGAAAACTGACCCCTGAAGAAATCGTGACACTCAAAAAAGTCATTCGAGAAAATGAAAAGCGAGGTCAACCATGAGTGCTTTGGAACTCTTTGTTTTTGCGATTTTCCGGACGACGCTATTGATGTCGGCGGCGGGAATCGTCGTTTGGCTCGTGTTGCGACACTTCGATTTCAACCGCTTCGGACGTATTTGTTGGTTGGGCGTACTGTTGATCGGATGGCTTTGGCTGCAAGTGTCGTGTTCGATTCCATGGCATGAGCCGCAACCTAACATTGCGGCGATGCGAAGTGAAAGGGAGAAGACACAAGGAAATTCTTCCGCACTTTCCCAAATCCCGGAGCAACAACCGATGCATGACGGCGTTTCGCAGCCCGTCAACATGAAATTCCGTGAACGCATCATACCGCCCGTGGAAATTGCGATACTTCTCTTCCTGATCCTGAAATTTTTTAACGACGGTCCCGCCGTAAATGCCGATGCCGGCGATGATCGCGGCAAACACGATTCCCGAAACGGCAATCCCGAGCACTTTTTTTAACAAACTCATTGTTTTCTCCGCTGTGACCCTTTTTTGACGGATGTGCTGCAAAATTCTGCTACAAATTTTTTAAACCGAAACGTAACGGTATTGCAAAAAAATTTTTTCCGTTTCAACTATAGGTCGTTTTTGAAACTTGGACTGGGTTTTTTTAGAAAAATTTTGCCTTGCTAGGGATTGTATCGAAAAAGCCGGCTGCGCGGTCTGTTGGGGACGAGAAATGGCCAACACCAGCCCAAGCGTTATCGCAGGGGATTTTTGTTCGGGTGACCTTGCACGGACACTTGGGTCCACAATTCGCGGTGCTCGCTCCAAACTCAGGAAAGACGGTTCATGAGCGATTCGGAGAGGAGTTCGCGCAGGGCGGACCGCGAGAGTTCCGAGGCTTCGCGGAAACGCAGTTCGAGAATGTCGTAAGCATCGTTTTCCCCGTTGACATGCGGTTCGAAACCGATGTTGCGAATCTTGCCCAAGGGAATCGCGTTCTTTTTGACGTAAATATCGAGGGCG
>JAVBQI010000139.1:0-31533 GCA_031549145.1 Thermoguttaceae bacterium
TCCTTACCCAGATATCCTATTTTTTCTCACAAAGGCGCGAAGGACACCAAGGACAACTCGGATTTCTCAATTCCTTCGTGATCTTTGTGCCTTGTGAGAGAAAAAAAGGAACTGTGGAGTCAAGTATATAGTTCCCAAAACTTACTCTTATGGGACGAAAGCGGTTTTTCGTTTATCCCCAATCGCGTTCACACTTGGGCGTCCGTCGGTCAAACGCCCTTTCTTTTTGAAACCTCCGGTCGGCACAATCACACAGGCATCGGTTACATCACCCGAACGCCGTGCCGACATTTTCTTCGGTTTCGATTTTCGATGTTCAAGGGATCGGCGAACCTCGAGGACTTTGTTTTTTTCCTGACGCAAATTCATCATTATTACGGCAGGAAGATGATACTCGTTTGGGACAATCTCCCCGCTCACTATTCGGCGGCGGAATTTTTCGACGACGAGCACCCGAACTGGTTCGACTTCGCCTATTTTTCGACGCACTCGCCGGAGCTGAATCCGGTCGAACCGTGTTGGAATCACGTCAAGTGCGTTTATCTTCCGAATTTTGTTCCGACCACCGACGAGGAACTGGTCTGGACGGTGGATCAGGCTGCGGAGCGGATCAACGAGGAAAAACTCCTGCCCTCCTTTTTCAAACTCGCCGGACTTTCCGTTTGAGTCAAAATTTTTTCACAGATCAGTAAGTCTCGTGTTTCCCAATTTTGGCGGATTGATTGCCGACGGGACGTTGCTGGTTCGCCCTTGAACAGGCTGCCGCTCTTCATTGTCAAACGTGCCGGGATGACCTTTCGGCAACGATTTTACGGCTTTCAACGTTCGCCATGTTGTTTCAGGCACCAAATCGTTTTCGACTCCCCATGCAAAAATGGAGGTGATGCGGAAGGTGTACCTGTTAACGATCCTCCGGCAAAACCGGCCGGATTGAATCATTTCCATTCGAACCAGTTTTAGGCAACTGGGTTTGAAATCATCGACGGGAGTGCCGTCTCCGTAGAGTTTGTCCAGAAAATCCAGTACAACAACCCGGTAGTGGGCGTATTCCGTGGGATCGGTGTTTGCCTTCGCATGGTCAAGAAACGCGGCGGTAAGCTCACGGATAGAGACGTGTTTTTCCCCACTCGGCAGGGAAAAGACGGGGCTCGCTTGTATCTCGGCTACAAAGCGAGAGTAAGCAATCCTGGACTCCGGCGAGCCGTACGGCCCAAGATAGCGGGGTCTGCCGTGATGATAGACAACGGCATAGTTGCCCAGTTTGCAGTACTTTGGCGGTCGATTGTTCAATTTTGGCATGGTGCGTACCTCTTTCTGTGAAAACCCATGTTGCATGGGTTTTCCGGCAACCACAATAACCAAAATTGAAAATTCACAACCGCCGCAAAGCGTTGTATTTTAAGCTTAAAAGCAAATACGCCCGGAGGGATTCGAACCCCCAACCCTCGGTTCCGAAGACCGATGCGCTATCCAGTTGCGCCACGGACGCGATTTCCACGGTTTAAACGGCCGGGCCTCGGATTGAAGCCCGCCGCAGTTTGACCCGACGCAACCCAAGGTAATCTTTTTTTCCGAAATTTCAAGTCCCCGCCCGTTTCGGGCAAGAGGATTGCAAAAGTC
Source organism: Thermoguttaceae bacterium (assembly GCA_031549145.1). Classification (GTDB taxonomy): domain Bacteria; phylum Planctomycetota; class Planctomycetia; order Pirellulales; family Thermoguttaceae; genus JAVBSX01. Next base: position 1,621 of record JAVBQI010000139.1, read on the forward strand.
GGAGCTTTACTGAATCGCGGAAAAATTTCAAATCGGGCAGCAGCCGGAAGCATCAGCGTCCGGTTTTCAAATGTGGGAAATGCGGGACCAACCCGGCGCTAACGCTTCGGACTGCTGTTTGCCGCGTTCGACTTTGCAATCCTCTCTGATCGCTTGAACGGATTCCAAGTCAACCGGCATACGGTTTCGCATGGGTTGACGGTCCAACCCGCAAAACTGGCACATTACTCATCGGGGCGTGTTTTCTTGCGCTCGATCGGGAGTTTCCCTTTTCTTCAACCCTCGGTTTCTCCGATACGTTGGTGAGGACTTGTGCTGTCGTTCCGTCAATCACCCCGGTTTCCCCTCTCATGGTCGATTCAAAGCTCATCGAAAATGTCTTATCGGCCTATCCGAAAGACTACCGAAGCGAGGATGTTTTCGCGATCGATCACCCCGCCGGACTGAGCGGGGCCGAGTATTGGAAAATCGACGCTCCGGCCGGTCCGCTTTGCCTGCGACGTTGGCCCGCCGGGCTGCCGACACTCGATCATCTTCAATATACCCAGGCCGTTCTCTGGTATTTGGTTTTCGAAGGTTTCAATATCGTTCCTCTCCCCTGCGAAACTTCCGATAACAAGGGTTTTATCTTTTGTGAGGGGCATTATTGGGAACTCCTCCCTTGGATGGGCGGAACCAAAGATATGCCGAACTCCCTGAACGGAGAAGTGTCGAACCCGGATTCCGAGGGGGCGGATTTCGCCGAGTCGGCCGAAAAAACGGTTTCTTCCGTTCAGGCAGAGTTTTCCAACGATCGGGTCGAACCGTCCCGAATCGTCTCCGCGATGCTAACGCTCGCGCAATTTCATGAAATCACTTCGACGTTTCCGCTACCGAACGAGGCTTACGGCATTTCCTTTCGCGTCCAGAGAAATCAATTTCTGTGGAAGGAATGGGCGAAAGATCGCCTGGTTTCGCTCACGGAACAGCTCCGAATTCAAAAACGCTCGGCGAGAACCTTTTTGGAAATGGAATTGATTCTGGAAGGGCAATCGTTGATCGAGTCGTTCCTTTCAACCGGGAGCGGCGGAATGATGATGTTCGTCCGCGGGAGCCAGATCTCCGTCCCGATCCAAACCACCGTCGGCAACGCCGACCGGCGGCACTTGCTGTTCGATTCCGAGGGGGTTTGCGGGATGATCGATTTCAAGGAAATGGGAGCCGACAGCGTCGCCCTCGACATCGCTTCGCTTTTAGGGAGTTTGGCCGGAAACGATCCGAAACTTTGGACCTACGGCCTGAAAGCGTACAAATCGATCCGGAGTCTCAGCGAAGAAGAATTGTATCTGACGATGATTTTGGATTTCGGGGAAATGATTCTTTCCGGCCTCGAATGGTTGGATAAAATCTATTTGAAGCAGGTTCCCTTGAGCCGGGAACAGCTGTTGGCGATTCTCGGACGGTTGCGTTGGCGGACCGCCCGGCTCAAAAATCTTCGCTTCGATCAATCCTCGTTCGTCGCTTGAAGATCGAACGGCTGGGAAATCAGCGCATCGGCGCCCGCCTCCAACAGCTCGTTTCGTTCTTCGAATCGCGGAAAGCGGCAAAAGAGCACGATTCGCGTTTTCGGAAAGCGTTTCCGCAAAACGCTCAACCGTTCGCCGACCGTATTTCTGTCCCGTTCGCCGATATCCCAGACGAACAGATCCGGCTCATTTTCGACTTGTTCAAAGTCTTTGACGTGTTGGACCGTCTCGTAAGAACTCGCGAGAATCGCACCGAAAAGGCGGTTGATTTCGTAGTCGCCGTTTTCTGTAAAAACCCAGGCGATCCTGCCTCGGCTTTGCCCTTTTTTGTTCCCTTGCATTGAAAGAGGGCGATTGGCCGATTCGAGAAAAATTTCCTCTTCGGCGGCCGTCGGGGGAAGCTGCCAAGTCGAAAATTTCCCTCGTTCGAGCGCGGTCAGCTCCGGTTCCCCGAGCATCGTCCAATCGTACCAGAAAAGCCGGTGTGCGGGCAGCAGCGGTCGGCCCGTTCGCATTTCTCCTTCGCACCAGGAGCCGAGAACGAAGACAATAGGGGTGAGGGGATAATGCCTGCGAACGCGGTCGAGATCGCATTGTCGATGTTCCCCGGGAAACGATTGAACGATCACGATCAGATCGACCGGCGGAACGAGGGCGGGCGGCCCGAGCGCCGCAGCCGCGTCTTCGAGTTTCGCGAAGCGACGGCAGTCCGTCCGCGCGAGAATCGCGGCTGCCGCTTCCGCGAATTCCCGGTGATCCGCCGCGCCGACCAAGAGTGCTCGCGGTTTCATTTCGCCTCTGTTTCGTTGACCTTTGGAATCGTATCAGAATAACCTTTGCAATTATACAAAAAGTCGAACATTACTGAGTTCCAGATTAAAAATGATCTGATAGACCGTCATCCCCGCGCAGGCGGGGATCCAGAGATTACGCTTTCCCTCTGGCCCCCCGCCTGCGCGGGGGTGACGGTTCCATTCCAAAATAAAGGGTCAAATTTTTTCTGGAACCAGTATCATTGTGTGTTTTTTTAACACGGAACACACGGAAATGCGGAAAACACGGAATTTTACTTTTCCGTCTATTCCGTTATTCCGCGTATTCCGTAGTTAAAAAAGGACGATAGTAAATGTTATTTTATTTCAGACTCTTTGTTTCGTGTTCTTGCGTTCCCAACATTTTGTTGAAGGCCGCGCCAAAGCTCTCGGCCGTTCCCTGGAGGATCACGAACAGCACCGGGGTTACGAACACGCCGACCATCGTTTCGGTCAACATCCCGCCGAACACGGCCGTCCCGATCGCATGCCGGCTCACCGCCCCGGCCCCGCTCGCGACGACCAGCGGGAAAATGCCGAGAATGAACGCGAACGAGGTCATCATAATAGGCCGCAGCCGCAACCGGCCCGCCTCATAGGCCGATTGAATGATCGGCTCGCCGGCCCTCCGTCGTTCGACGGCGAATTCCGTGATGAGAATCGCGTTTTTCGCCGAAAGCCCGACCATGAGAATCAGCCCGATCTGCGTGTAAATATTGACGTCGAGTCCGCGAAGGGCGACCGCGAGAAACGCTCCGCCGACCCCGAGCGGCACGGCCATCATAATGATGATCGGCGTCGACCAGCTCTCGTATTGGGCGGCGAGTACCAAAAAGGCGAACACGATCGACATCGCGAAGACGATCATCGTCGAAGTCCCGGCGTGCATTTCCTGGTAGGTCATTCCGGTCCAGTCGTAACCGAGTCCGCTCGGCAGCGCGATCGATTGGAGGGCGGCGATCGTCTGACCGGTGCTTTTGCCCGGCAACGGAATCGCCGTGATCGAAGCGGTCGGATAAAGGTTATACCGGGAAAGCAATTGCGGCCCGACCAGTTCCCGGACCGTCGCGACCGAACGAAGCGGGAGCATGTTCCCTTCGCCGTTCTTGATTTTCATGTTCAAGACATCTTCCGAATCGCGGCGATACTGCCCCCCGGCCTGGGTCGTAACCCGATACACCCGGTCGAAGACGTTGAAATCGTTGACGTACAACGAACCGTAATACACCTGCAGGGCATCGAAAACCTCTTGCAGGGCAATCCCCATTTTCTTGACCTTATCGCGGTCGATATCGAGCCGGACACGCGGGGCGTTCGGATTGAACGTCGAGCTGATGTAGGCGACCGTCCCCGTTTGCATCGCCTCGTTCAAAAAGTTCTCGGCCGTCTCGTACAGTTCTTGCGAGCCGACACCCTGTTTGTCGAGCATCTGGTAGGCGACGCCGTTCGAATTTCCGAGCCCCGTGATCGCCGGAGGCGAAAAGACGAAGACGTTGGCATTCGGAATTTCGGCAAAGGCGAGCGAGAGTTTCTTGTGCAGGGTGTCGCCGTCGAGCCCTTTGCTTTTCGGCCGTTCTTCCCAAGGTTCGAGCACGAGGATCGCCGAAGCGACGTTCGAGGAATTCGTTCCGTCGAGCATCGAAAACCCGCCGATAAAAATCGTGTTGTGTATCCCGGCCCGATCTTTGTCGAGCATTCCCTGAATCGTATCGAGCACGTTCTGCGTCCGCTCCAACGAAGCCCCTTCGGGAAGCCGGATATCGACGAAGAAGACCCCTTGATCTTCGTCCGGGATAAAGCCCGTCGGCAAATGCGTGAAACCGTAATAAAGCGAACAGACGACGGCGACCCAAAAAAGGAGCACGAAAATCCGGTCGCTGATGATCTTTTTGATGGTCCAAAGATACGTCGCCGCGAAGGTGTCGAAGCAGTAATTGAAAATCCGGAAAAAGTACCATTTCTTTTCCGGAGGGACCGAAGGCCGCAGGAAAATCGCGGCGAGCGCGGGAGCGAAGGTCAAGGCACACATCGCCGAAATGAGCACGGCCCCGGCGATCGTTAAGGCGAATTGTTGGTAAAGCTGCCCGACGATCCCGCCGATCATCGCCGTCGGGATAAAGACCGACATGAGCACGAACGTCGTTGCGATGATCGGTCCGGAAACCTGGAGCATCGACTGCTCCGCCGCTTCGCGCGGGGAGAGCTTTTCCTCGTCGATCAACCGCTGCGTGTTTTCGATCACGACGATCGCATCGTCGACGACGATCCCGATCACGAGAATCAGCCCGAAAAGCGTGAGGGAGTTGATCGTAAAACCGAGGCAACTCATCATAAAAAACGTCCCGATGAGCGAAACAGGAACCGTCAAGGTCGGGATGATGACCGCCCGCCAATCTTGCAGGAAAATGAACACGACGAACACGACGAGGAAGACGGCCTCGTACAGGGTGTGTTTGACCTCCTTGATCGAAACGCGGACGTATTCGGTTGCGTCGTACCCGACGAAAAATTCGAGACCGTCGCGGTCGAAATCGCTTTGCATGCCTTTCATTGCTTCGACCACCCCGTCGGCGACTTTGAGCGAGTTGGCGCCCGGCAACTGATAAACGCAGATCGTACAGGTCGGTCGATCGTTAAACGTCGAGGTCTGTTGGTAAGACAGGCCGCCGAGTTCGACGGTCGCGACATCCCCGAGCCGGAGGATCGCCCCATCCTTGCCGGTCCGGAGCATCATTTGTTCGAATTCCGCGACGTCGCTGAGTCGGCCCAGCGTCGTCAGCACCAGGTTGGATTGCTGGCCCGGAGGAATCGGCGGCTGCCCGAGACGGCCGGACGCGACCTGGACGTTTTGCTCTTGGATCGCCTGGGTGATTTCCTGGACCGAGAGATTGAACATCGCCATTTTATTCGGATCGAGCCAAATCCGCATGCTGAAATCCTGCGAGTTGACGACGGTCGCCTCGCCGACGCCGTGTACGCGGGAAACGACGTCCTTGATGTTTCGGGAGGTGTAGTTGGCCAGGTACAGGGAGCGTTGATCCCGTTCCGCGGCGGTCAGCTTTCGGGGATTGTTTTTGTCCGCCTCCTTGATCTTATCGACGATGTTCAAGACGAGGACGATGTTCGGGGATTTCTTTTGGATGGTCAATCCCTGTCTCGTAACCTCGCTCGGCAACTGGGGTGTCGCGATGTTGACCCGGTTTTGCACGAGCACGGTCGCCATATCCGGGTCGGTCCCGACCTCGAACGAAACGGTGAGCGTGTAGGCCCCGTCGCTGGTGCAGGTCGAAGACATGTAAATCATGTTGTCGACGCCGTTGACCTGCTCCTCGATCGGGATCGCGACGGAGTTGGCGACGTCTTCGGCGCTGGCCCCGGGATAGGTCGCCGTTACGGATACGGTCGGCGGGACGATGTCCGGAAACTGGGCGTTCGGCAGCTTAGTGTAGGAGACCAGCCCGAGCAGGGTGATGATAATCGAAATGACGCAGGCGAAGATTGGCCGTTTGATAAAGAAATGGGAAATCATCGTTTCGTGTTGGGAAGATCGCTGAAAATCGCGAAGTCGTCTTTTGAGAAAAGTGAAATTCGCGCGGGAATCGGGCCTCGAATCCTGAACGATTATACACTCTCGCGAAAGAACGGGAAACAGGGCGAGACGGGCGGAGAAGAGAATTGCAGAGTCAGGTATTGAATGCGGCAAACAGCAGCCCGAAGCGTAAGCGCCGGGTTTGCCTTGCCTATCCGTATTGGACAACCGGGCGCTGACGCTTCCGGCTGCTGCCCGGATCCGCTAATTTTTGTCAAAACCCACAAAAACGACTGCGATCTCCGCCGTCGCGCAAACCGGGCAATGTCGCGTTTCTCAACCGCGATAGGCGACCCGGTAGGCGACGGCGGCGAACGCGAACCGGAGCGGCCAGATCACCGTGTAGTAGAAGCAACACCAGAAAAACACGACGACCCCAAGGAGCAGAGCCGCAGGCGCCGACTCGGTCGTTATCGGCGGTTCGCCCCCGGCGCCGAAGACGAATTGCAGAGCGTAGCCGATAATCCAGGGAATTCCGCATAGTAACAATGTTCCCGAAAAGGTGCTCGGAAAATTCCGAAAAAAGAAACCGACCGAAAAGATGATCGTTTCCAAAGGTCCGGCGTTGCCGTCGATGATGTACAAACCGGACCAAAAGGTGAGGATGCTGAGGATGAAGAACGCATACGAACAGTAAACGAAAAACATCACAATTGTTCTTACGATCGCGTCTCTGTCGTCGTTCCCGTCATTTTCCACGGAAGGAGTTTTCGAAGGCTCTTGATTAAAACGGTCCCCGGAATCGAGAGCATGGGGCCGAGGCCCGAAAGAGGAGTCGTTCGGGGTGCGGGGACGCCTTCGTTTTATCGTCGGTTGGCCCGATGGTTCGGCTTCGGTTGTCCCGGTCCCTGGGGTGAGCTGGGGACCGGGATCTGCCGGAGGCAAAGGCGTTTCCTTGGGAGCGGGCGGCAAACTTTCATTTCTCGCGGGCGACTTTTTCTCTTCCTGAAACGGCGTCTTGTCTTCCGGGGGGGGCGTTTTGTCTTCTCGGGGTGGTGTTATGTCTTCTTGGGGCGGCGTTTTGGCCCCCGAGGAAGGGACGGTATCCCACCAGGTTTCGCCGTTTCTCATCGCGAGGCAGGTCGGTCGTGTCTGATTCGTTCGCCCCTGCCCTCCGTCTGGACTGCCGCCGGCAAAGATGCCGTAAATCGGTATGCTGAATAATAAAGCCGCCAAGCTGAGCAGCAGGTTGAACGACAAGAATTTCCAAAAATGTTCGGACTTGAAGGCGAAAATTCCCCCTCCCGAATTGCCGGAAGCGATTCGATACGACACGGAATACATTCCGAGCGATAAATGCGAGTAGACCAACAAAAATGATAGCCAGCAAAGTATCAGGAAAAAACCAATCACGAATCCCATCACCGTGGAATTTGACTCTTGTGAACTCAAGCCGACCACGACCAGCAGGAGAATAATGAACAGGGTTGCCAACACCGATACGCCGATTCCGGCCAGCATCATGAGGAGGAGAAACTTGATCCCCAGCAGGAAAAGGGCCCCGAAGTTTTGGGAGGAGGTCCGAAAGAACCGTTGGAACACCAGTCCGATCGGGGCGGTGCCGTCGTTGATTTGTTGCGGCGATTGATAGATCGGTTGGGTTGAAAATGACGACGACTGTTGCAACAAGGGATCGTACAAGGGTGTCGACGCCGCGGTCGGTTGCGGACCATAAAATCCGGCAAAGGGATCGGCGTTCGGCAATTCGGCAAGACCCCCGAGCGGATCGTAAGCGGCCGGGGCGGTCGAAGGGGACGGTGGGACGACAAGCGTTTGTCCGGAAGGCGGCGCGGTCGGCGGTTTGGGAAGCGACTTTCCCGATCGGGAAGGGACCGACGGCGAGGACACCGGGGGCGGCTGTCGGGTTGGGGCTGGGACGTTTTTGTTCGCAACGGGCGGGACGGGAGCGAACAGATCATCATCGAGAATCGAATTTGATGAGGAAAATTGACTCGTCGACGGGAATGGAACCGATTCTTGAGAAGGAGAATGAACCAGTGTTGCGTTGAGCGGGACCTGTTGCACGTCGTCGCAAAACGGACAGGCGACATCTTGTCCGAGGACGCTTGTCGGCACCTCCAGGGAATGGCCGCAGGTTTTGCACGAAAAAACGACCCTGGGCCCTTCAAGGGAGGGCTGTTGGGGCGTATACGAGGAATCCGAAGGAACCCTGGGAGACGCGGGCGGGGCCTTCGCGGGGATTTTTTTTGAGGGGAGGATTCGGATTTCCGATTCGTTCTCTTCGGGAATGAACAGCGTTTCGGAACAATGGGGGCAGCGAATCCGTTTGCCGACCGCTTTCTCCGGTACTTTCATTGGCCGGGAACAATATTGACAATAAACGACGATCGACATGAGGTTGACAATGCTTCGCGAAAAACAGAAGGCTGATGGGCCGAAGCGCGATTTCGGCGACGGCCCGAAAACCCACGCCTAAAATCGCCCCCTCCGCGATCATTATACTTGCCCTTGACGATTTAGAAAGAGTCTTCAAACTAAAAAACATGCTTGTCAAGCTTGTTGAGCATCCGAGCGATCATCGCGATGGGAATCATCGCCACGCTCGAAGCCGTGTGACGCTCGTCATCCTTGCCGTTTCGACGAGACTTGTTGATCCACGCGAACGTTCGTTCCACGATCCAACGTTTCGGATTAGGTACAAAATCGCGTTGACGATCCATCGGCGATCGATCGGTTTTCGTCCTGTCGTGCATTCGGGGAAAAACTTCCTGATGTATTGCCATTGTTTTTCCGTCAAATCCGATGCATAATGAATTCTCACTCGCATGTTACGTCCCCCGTGTTTCAAGGATTGCCGTCCCGAAAAAACGGAAACGCAACATGCTTTTGTTGTTTTGGGCAAGATCAATTCCCGCCCACCTTCACTGCATAAGCTCAAAACCTGTTTGAAGACTCTTTCTAACTGGCGCGGCTCTGAACGACCATCGCTCAACCGCGGTTGGGGCAACCGAGAAGGTGATCGTTGACCAGGCCGGTCGCCTGGAGATGGGCGTAACAGATCGTCGAGCCGAAAAATTTGAAGCCGCGTCGCTTCATTTCCTTGCTGATCGCGTCCGAAATTTCCGTTCGCGGCGGAATCTCGGCGAGCGTCTTCCAACGGTTGACGATCGGTTGGCCGTGGGGCAGGAATCCGCGAAGAAACGCGCAAAAGCTGCCGAACTCCTTTTGCACTTCGAGAAAAAGGCGGGCGTTGGAGATCGCGGCGTTGATTTTCAGGCGATTACGAACGATGCCCGGATCGTTCATCAGCCGCTGGATGTCGGCCCCGCCGAACTTCGCGACCTTTTTCGGGTCGAAATTCGCGAACGCCTTGCGGTAGTTTTCCCGCTTGCGGAGGATCGTGATCCAACTGAGCCCGGCTTGAGCACTTTCGAGCAGCAGGAACTCGAACATCTTCCGGTCGTCCTCGACGAGCCGCCCCCATTCTTCGTCGTGATACTTGACATAAAGCGGATCGTCGCCGCACCAATCGCATCGTTGTTTCATAAGAGGATAGAGGGAAGTGGGAAGTGAGGAGTGAGGGAAAGAGAGTTGCGACCTACGGTCGCGAAATCCCATTTTCAATTCTCAATTTTCAATTTTCAATTCTCCCCCCGTCCTCTATTCATACCTCAGCGCTTCGATCGGGTCAAGTCGCGAAGCTTTCCAGGCGGGGTAAAAACCGAAGATCACGCCGACGGCGACGCTGACGGCGACGGCCGCGAGTATCATCTCGAACGAAGCCTGCACCGGCCATTTGGCGAAGATTCGCACAAGAAGCGAAGCGCCCCGACCGAGCAACACCCCGATCGCTCCCCCGGCCAGGCAAAGAACGACGGCCTCGACGAGAAACTGCCGCAAAATGTGGTAGCTCCGGGCCCCGACGGCCATTCGCAGGCCGATCTCCCGCGTTCGTTCCGTTACGGAAACGAGCATGATATTCATAATCCCGACGCCGCCGACCAAGAGCGAGATCATCGCGACGACCAGCAAGAGCGTGCTCATCAGTTGCGTCGAGGAAGAAATGATCTTCGTCAATTCGGCCATCGTCCGGATTTCGAAATCATCCTCGGCCTCCGGTTTGATCCGATGCCGGTCGCGCAGCAATTCCGTGATTTGCTCGACGGCCTTTTCGACCTTCGCGCCGCTCACCGCCTTGGCGACGATGATATCGATGTTGGTAAACCGAACCGGCTGCGGCGTGTCGCTGTTCTGCATCGCCGTCCGGGCGAGGTACAGCGAGGTCGAGCCGGGATAAAGCGCGCTCAGGGAATTGATCGCTTCGCTCGTCGAGGACGATTCGCTCGCGGCACTGGCGCTTTGGTTCGTATTGGTCAACGTGCTGGCACTGATACGGTATTTGACCGTCGTCCAAGGCGCGAAAACGATGTTGTCCTGGTCCATTCCCATCATGTTCGCCCCTTTGCGTTCGAGGAGCCCGACGACGCGAAAGGTGATGTTGTTGATGCGAATGTCTTTTCCGATCGGCGAACCGCTTGGAAACAATTCTTTTTTGATGGTGCTACCGATCACGCAAACCTTGTTGCTGTTGAGCACGTCGCGGTCGGTAAACATCTCGCCCGAGGCGATTTTCCATTCGCCGACATCGAGGTAAATCGGGGTCGTGCCGTTGATGCTTTCGGGGACGCAATTCCTGTTGCCGTAAACGACCTGTACGCGGGTCCGGATCATCGGGGCGACGCTTTTGACGGCGGGGCATTGACGGGCGATTTCCTCGGCGTCCTGCGGGGTGAGCGTGATCGCGGTACCGGTTCCCTGGCTGACACCGCCCCGGCTCATCGCCCCGGAAAGGACCATGATCGTGTTGGCGCCCATGCTCGCGATGTTTTTACGCAACAACTCCTTCGAGCCTTGGCCGATTTCGGTCATTGCGATGACCGCGGCGACGGCGATAATCACCCCGAGCGCCGAGAGAATGGACCGCATTTTGTTCCGCCGCAGCGCCCGAAACGCCGTCCGGAACGTCACCGGCAACAGCGAGGCCAGCGTCCGACCCAGGGACGGTTTTTCGGCATAGACTTTTTCCGTGAGATTTTCAGGGCCCGACGAAACAGAGCACGAAGCGTTAGCGAGTGGTTGTGCGCGGTCACTCGCTAATGCTTCGAGTACCGGTTTTTCGGGTGCCGGATTTTCCGAGGTTTCGATCATTCCGTCGACGATCCGGATGGTACGATGGGCGTATTTCGCGACGTTGGGATCGTGTGTGACGAGCAGGACGGTGATCCCTTCGGCGTTGAGCTTTTGGAACATTTGCAGAATTTCGATGCTGGTGTGCGAGTCGAGGTTCCCGGTCGGCTCATCGGCCAAAAGCAGGGCGGGACTGTTGACCAGCGAGCGGCTGATCGCGACCCGTTGTTGCTGGCCGCCGGACATTTGCGAGGGGGTATGATCGATCCGGTCTCCCAAACCGACCAGGTGCAGCAGCTGAAGCCCCTTGCCGCGTGTCCGGCGTTCCGGCTGCCGGTCGGGGGAATAATCGAGCGGCATGACGACGTTTTGGATCGCCGTCGTTCGGGCGAGGAGGTTGAAATTCTGGAAGACGAACCCGAGTTTTTCGGTCCGGACCATCGCCCGTTCGTTCGGGGAAAGCTTGCTCATCTCCTGTCCGTCGAGCCAGTATTTGCCGGAACTCGGCCGATCGAGACAGCCGAGAATATTCATGAGCGTACTTTTCCCGGAGCCGGACGCGCCCATGAGCGCGACCATTTCGCCTTTGTTGATCGTCAACGAGACCCCGCGCAGCACCGGCACGTCGACTTCGCCGAGATGGTAGGTTTTACAGATGTTTTCAAGACGAATGAGTTCCATAAAAATCAAGGGGCTGGAGCGGATACTGAGTCCCAGATAAAAAATGAAGTATTTTCGTCATTCCCGCGTAGGCGGGAATCTATAGGGAAGCCGTTCACTATGAATCCCCGCCTTCGCGGGGATGACGGTATCGTCCTAAAACAAGGCTCAAATTTTTTCTGGAAATCAGTAAGAGGCGAAACCGGCAGAATAGCAGGGCTTTATCGGTCGTCTTGTCGACGCAGGCGGAGGCGACGTATTACCTGATCGGCGGGAACGACCTTTCCTTCGTCGATTTGTTTGTTGCCGAGAGCTAAAATCTTATGCAGTGTCGATTTTTCCCAAGTTCGAGAACCGGTTGCTGACGCTTCCGGCTGCTGTTCCGATTCAAATTTTTCATGAAGCATCATAATATAGTCCGGAGTCAATGTTTTTGACGTTGTTCAACGCACGACCGTCCCAAAATCAACCGGACGGGAAGGCACAATGTTATAACCCCGGTTATTGCGAAAAGAGACGCGAAATAAAAGGGGATCCCGAAAAATTCCGCCGCCCAGCACATCACGAGCCGGGACCCGCAGTCCCGACTGCACCGCACACGGAAAATGATTACAATTCCAATAGCGGCGGTCGGGGGCACAGCCCCCGGCTCGTTGTGTGTGCATGTGTTGTTAAAAAGTTCAAATCCAAAGCAACAGCCGCCCTTCGAGCATGTCCGGCAGCGCCCGGCGAAACGCCTGCTCGATCTCTTTCGGGTGGTATCGGCTGCTGAAATGCGAGGCGATGATCAGCTGGTTGCGGAACTTGTTCCGACGGCGGATCAGGTCGTCGAGATGCATATGCCCGAATTTTTGGATCGCCTCCCGACGATGTTCCGGAGTTACGAATGTCGTTTCCAAAATCAGGACATCGGCGTCCCACATCGCCTGATTTTCGTCCAGCCCCCGGGCCGTCGAGTCCCCCAGGTAGGCGAGCCGCGGCAACCGGATTTCCCGGGAGACTTCGACGCCGCTCCGGGCAAGGTCGCGAATCTGCTCGCCGGAAAGTTCCGTGTATTCCGGCTTCAATTTTTTCCGCCGTTCCCAAACGACATACCCGAGCGACGGCAACGTGTGATAGGTTTTGCAGGCCGTAACGAGAAGCTCTCGGGAAAGTTCGACCTCGTCGCCGGGCCGAAGACCGACCAGCCGGCAAGGGAGCCGCCCGCGATCCAACCGGCTGCAGGCGGTCAAAAGATGTTGGACCGGCTCGACGACCTCTTCCGGCAGGTAAATCGTCGGCGGTTCCATAATCATCATGCGTCGTCGGGCCAAATAAGCGGGCAGCGCCAAAAGATGGTCCAAATGGGTGTGCGAGATAAACCAATTCGGCGTTCCCATGAACGACCACGGTTGGGCGCCGAGGTCGAACCCCAGCTTGTATTCCGGAATCCGCCAATACGTTTGAACGGCGGCACGCGAAAACCCCTCGATCGTAATATGCTGAAAAGAATAGCTCTTATAATGTTGGTCTTCGCACACGGTATTAAAGGCTGTAGGCTATAGACTGTAGGAATACGTTCGCGAATCCGGAATGATGGGCAAAACGGATGGGTTTGGAATTCAGTGCGATTCAAGAAAAAGGTTTGGAAACACGACCTACAGCCTAAAGCCTACAGTCTACAGTCTTTACAAATTGCTGAGTTTGAACCTATCACTCCGGCTGGGAATTCATCCGAATCACGTTTTTAAACAGCGTTTTGTTGGCTTCGATTTTGTCCTCGTTGCCGAAAACGCAAATGTTGTTTTGCGCGAGCGCCTTGCGAAGAATCACGGCGAAATCGCGAAGGTCCCCGACCGTCGTCGCGAGCACCGCGTCGCGATCCTTTTGCACTTCGGTCTGGCTCAGCCCGGTGATGTACATCGCCGCGGCCCGGGCGCCCTTCTCGGCCGGGGTCGTCGGTCGGTCCATACTCCCGCTCGTCGCGATGATCGCCTTCGTCAAATCGAGATCGGACATCTCCAGCTTTTCCAAATAATCGGGCAGGCCGTTGAAAATTCCGACCGTTCGGTCCAAATGCGGGTCGCGATACGACATCATCGCGACGAAACCGCTCCGGTCCGCTGCGAAGCCGCTCCCGTAGGCCCCGCCTTGAACCCGGATGTTGTTCCATAAATAACCGGTCCGCAACACGTTGGTGAGAACGTTGATCTTGCCGGAATACGTTCCGCCCGCCGCCTTGAAATCGGCCGCTTCGGCGACATATTGCACGCGGGAAGGGATCACGACCCCTTCGTTCGCGGGGTTCGGAACGAAAGGAACCGTTTGTTTGACGAACTCGAAGGAAGGAATTTTCTCCGCGAAGTCGTTTAGTTCCTCTTTCAAGCCGTTGAAATCGGCTTCCGGAACGGTCAGGCTCACGAGCATCGCCTTGCGATTGAACATCAGGGCTGCCGCCTTGCGGAGGTTCTCGGAAAGCTCTTTTGATTTCGCCTCGAAATTCTTGTCCAAATCGAGAAGGAACCGGTAATAGGTCAACCCGCCGATCCGTTCCCGATAGGCGTGTATTGGCGAAAAATATGACCCGGCCCGCAACTGGGCGAAGGAATGTCCCGCCGCGATCAGTTGCTGCTCCATTCCCGAGCGTTGCTCTTGCACGATCTCCTTCAACCGAACGGCGTCCTCGAATTTCGAGTGCAACATCATTTCGAGAATCAGCTCCAAGCCCTTGTCGAGTTTCGGAATCATCGTTTTGGTCCCGAACGTGAATTTCGGATAAAACGTTTCGAGCGATTCTTTGCCGGACATCGGCGAAAACGCGGTCCCGATCCCGCCGGTATCGATGTCGATCGCACTGTTCAAATCGCCGTACGTGTAATGCTCCGTATCGACCTGTCCGAGCATATCGGACAGCAAGGCCGCGTAGGGAATCAACTCGGCGGGAACCGAAGCGGCGTCAAAGTAAACGGTCATATACACGATTTTGTTCGTTTCGACGTCGTGATTCAAAAACTTGACGCCGTTCCAATCGAACTCCTTGCAAGGAAATTCCTCGGCTTTCGGATCGATGTCGCTCCGTTCCAGGGTCGGAATTTTCGCGACATCGGCCGGGTTGTCGGGGGCCGCCTGCCGTTCGAGCAGTTGCTGTTGGGCCTCCTTGATTTTTTCGATCTGTTCCGGCGTTAACGACTTCTTGATCTCCGCGAGCTTTTCCCGAAGTTTCTCGTTCTTTTCCTTGTCGAGACCTTGTTCCGGCTGCATCATCACCATCGCCCGGGAATTGTTGTCGAGCAAATTCTTTTGAATCAATTTCTCGAAATAACGATTGGGAACCTCGTCCTTGATCGTTTTCAACACCTGTTCGAACCGCAGGTACATCAACGGATCGGCTCCGTAAGTCCAACTGTCGAGAATTCGCATGTTAATGACGAGCCCTTTCGGGTAGCCGGAAACCTGAAACTCGCGGAGCGAAAATTCGGTCCGGTTGATCGCCCCTTCGATCAGCTTCGGGTCGATCCCGTTTTGGACGAGATTTTCGAGCGTCGTTTGCACGATCTTGACGAATTCGTCTTTGCGGTCCGGGTTCGAATTCTTGAGAATCACGGAAAAACAGGGCTGCAACACCGAATTGTCCCACGAACCTTCGACGTCCATTCCCAAGCCGGCATCGAGCAGCGCCCGCCGGAGCGGCGCGGCCGGAGCGTCGACGAGAATGTAGGACAAAAGGTTCATTGCGAAGTGCATCTCGGCGTCCGGGGCATTGCCGATCAGGTAGTTCATTGTCAAGAACGTCTTATCTTCCGGCGAATCCTCCGGGTCGATCGAGTATTTCTCGACCATCTCTTTCGGCGCCGATTGCGGCGGCTGCAACCGAATGTTTGCATCGACCGTATCCTTTTTGAATTTGCTCAGGTATTCCTTGTCGAGGAACGCGAGATGTTCTTCGACATCGCCGTCACCGTACAGGAAAATCAGCGAATTCGAAGGGTGATAGAATTTTTCGTGAAACTCGACGAATTGCTTTTGCGTCAAATCCGGAATCGCGGACGGATCCCCTCCCGATTCCTTGCCGTAGGTCCCGTCCGGGTAAAGGCATTTGGAAATCGTCCGGTACAACAGGCCTTGCGGCGAGGAGAAAACCCCTTTCATTTCGTTGTAAACGATGCCGTTATAGGTCAGCTCGCCGGTCTGTTCGTCGAGTTCGTAATGCCAACCTTCCTGCATCAGGATTTCCGGAGTTTGCATCAATTTGGGAAAGAAGACGGCATCGAGATAGACATGCATCAGGTTGACGAAGTCCTTCTCGTTGCGACTCGCGACCGGATACATGGTCCGATCGCTGGCGGTAAACGCGTTGAGAAACGTTTGCAGCGAGCCTTTCAGCAGATCGACGAACGGCTCTTTCGAAGGGAAGTTTTTCGAGCCGCACAAAACCGAATGCTCCATAATATGGGCGATCCCCGTATCGTCGCTCGGCGGGGTCCGGAACGCGATCGAAAAGACCTTGTTGTCGTCTTCGCACGAGAGGTAAAGCAGGGGCGCCCCGCTTTGAAGGTGTTCGAACATTTGGGCCTTGGCCTTGACTTCTTCGACGTCCTGTGTCCAGAGGAGTTTGAATCCGTGCATCATGTTGCCTTGTTGGTCGAGGGGGGAAGAGGGCGGGGTTCGGGGAGTTTTTTTCGAGGGGCGATTGGTTTGAGCGTCGACCGGAGAGGAGATCAACGCCGTAAAAAGCAGGGCGAATGTCAATGCGGAAAAAAATCGTCGCATGGTATCGGAAAAGGAAAGTCTAAGGAATACGATAACCCGGCAAAAACGGTCGTTGCCATTTTTAGCCGGTACTCCGGGCCTTTGCGGGTCTGTTACTTTTCAGCGAGAGCCTAAGAGTGAGGAACGAAACAACGATCGAATAACTCATTGTATACCGATCCTCTTCCGGCGACAAGAGACGACGCCGCGTCAACGAGGAAACGCGGCGTGCATCACCGTTTAGCCGAGCGGCGCAGACGCCGGAGCCGACAGTGTGCAAGGTCCGCAAGTTGCGTTTCGCTGCCCTTGCGGCTCATTTCGCCAACGCCCCGGCTTCGCCGCCGGAGAGCTTTTCGATCATCCCGCCAACGGCCGCCCGGCGCTGGAGCAACGGTCGCGGGTCGATCGTAAACTCGGTCAGCGACCGGCTGATCGAGTCCGGAACGACGAGCAACTCGGCGGCCCTTTCGCGGTCGGCGGCCGAAAGGGTATTCCCTTTCGTTTGCAAAAGCTCCCGGAGCAGGAAGAGCATTTCGTAATCCTCGACCCCGTCGCGGATCATTTCCCAGCGAATGCTCGAAACCGGTTTTTCGAAGTTCGGCTTTCCCTCGTTCAATCCCGGCACGGCGGCGGACAGCGGCGGGTAAATGAACCGGCCGTCGCCGTTCCCCCAATTCCGCTTTTCCCCTTTCGGCACCGAATACCCGGACGTGTAGCTCATCGGATCCTCATACGGATTCTGAAAACCGTCGGGGAACGCCGTCCCGCTGGTCCAATAAACCGATTCCCAGACCAACGTGCCGACGATTTCCCGCTCCCAGGCCTGCCAATGCCAAACGCGAAGCTCCGTCGCCGGATGATCGAGAAACAGCGTGCAGTACGGCGCTTTCGGGCCGGTGCAGACATACCACCAAAAGCGTTCCCCTTTGGCTCGCCGCTGCTTTGCCAATTCGTCTTGAAAATGGTTCGAGATCGTGCACCAGATATTGATCGTCGTTCCGGCCGCGTCGAGCGCTTTCATAAATCGGTCGTCCGACATCATCAGCGTCATCATCCGGGGAATTTCCGGCCCGTACTTTTCAAGCTTGGCCGTCCCGGCGGCGACGAAATCGAAATCATGCGGCCCCGGTTCGTCAAACCAATAGACGTACGATTTGTCGAGCCAGCCTTTGTCTTTGAGATGCTGTTGCAGCTTCGCGTAATAATCGGCGATCATCGCCTTGTACTGCGGCGTCTCTTCGCCGTAACCCGCGAGGTTCGGGGGCGTCCGGGAATGAAATGTCCCGCTCCCCAGCCCGTATCCGGGAACGGTAAAATTCGTGAACCGGAATTTGTCGAGCACCCGGCTCATCTCGGCGTCGTAACGACCGAAATCGATCTCGCAGCGTGATTGTTCGCCGTTCGTTTCGTCCGGCAACCACTTAACTCCGAACCCATCGAGCGGCGTCGGGTTGTAAATGCTGATTCGGTGATCGGCGAAACATTGGAGGTACATCTCAAGGACGCGTCGCCGGTCGTCCTCGGTCTTGGCGTTGTGGTACTCGAACGCCCGCCAGGGAGCGAAGCCGAACGCCGTTTCCAAATGGTTTTCCTTCGGCAGGGAGAACCCCCAAACCCGAACGGCGAACGGAACCTCGACGTTAAAACTCCCGTCGACCGAATGGAGCGAACAGCTCCCGCGATACACCCCCGGAACCGTTCCGGCCGGAACGTTGACCCGGACCCAGATCGGCTGGTTTTGGCCCATTGCAACGTCGATCGGCTTCTCAAGCGGCGGCAAGGCGTCCGGCCAAAAATCGACGACCCCCGTTTCGTCGGTTTTGGAATGCACGAAATGGTAATAAGCGTAAAGCAGCTCGACCCTGTCCGCCGGAATCTTCGCCCCGCCCGGCCCAGTCAATTCCGACACGGTTCCCGAGAGCCCGCGAATCGGCTTATGTTCCCCGCGAACGACGAGTTGGAACGCTTCGACATCGTTCCCGGCCGCCGCGATTTCGATCGGTTGAGTTGTTCCGGACGGCGGAGTCGGTCGGTCCCGCGAGACCTTCCAATCGGCTTCGCACCACCAGACCCGCGCTCCGCCCGAGGCGGCGAGAGGGTAACCGTAATCGCTTCGGTGCAGCGGATGCGTTTGCAGCGTCAACGTGTAGGTCCGATCACCGAGCTCGAAACGTTGCTCGGTTTCTTCCGGCGACGGCGAAAAACGAAGCGGGAACAGTTGCTCCCGGCTCTCCCCGCCGTCGACGCGTTCGCGGACCCGCAGTTGTCCGTCGGCCGTCAAACTCAACTCGTCCGGCTCCTTGGGTTCGGCCCCCTCGAACGCCGCGATCAACGTTTCCCCGGCGACGCCGAGCGTCTTGAGTTCCGGCATCCCGTTCTCAAGCAACGTCCCTTCGAAATCGACCCGATTGATTTGAAAATGACTCCCTTGGAGTCCGCGAAACCGGACGAAAATTCGTTCGAGCGGGAACGCGATCTGCGGAAGCGGGTA
Organism: Thermoguttaceae bacterium; assembly: GCA_031549145.1. Taxonomy (GTDB): domain Bacteria; phylum Planctomycetota; class Planctomycetia; order Pirellulales; family Thermoguttaceae; genus JAVBSX01. The sequence goes on from JAVBQI010000139.1 coordinate 20,554, forward strand.
CACATTGGCCCCCTGCGCGGTGATCCGCCCGAGCGTCGTCCAACGGGTTAGCCCGTCCCGGCTGATCTCGACGACCCCTTCGCCGCTCCCTTCGGCAAAATAACAAACGCCGAACCGAAGCGTCGCCGCATCGAACGAAATCGCCTTGGGCTCGGCCGATCCGTCGATCGCGACCGGCAGATCGAAGCAGTACACGACCTCGCTCCCCTCGTTCAAAACCCAACGGTAGGTGTTGAACGAAGTGTTCGAACCGAGCAGCGTCCGGTCGATGTTCGTCTCGCGACCGTTCAATCGGCTTTGAAAACGATACGTCCCGCCGCTGATCGACTCACCCTCGCCGAGCAGCAGCGTCCCGGCTTGCCCGCCGAGCACGACGCGACATTCTTTCCGGGCCGGCACGACGGTTTCGAGCTTGACGTCGCGGAATTGGAAGGTCCCCTTCGATTCCCATTGACCGACCCGGAGCGGCAATTCCCCAAACGGCTCCGGCAGGCGAAAACTGAACGATTCTTCGGTCCAATCATCGCTCGCGGCATTGTAATCCCGGCTGAAACCGACCAGCCCGCACGGCAGGCAACCGCCGCGGGTTTCGCCGAGCCCGCGGATCGAAACGCCGAACCGGTAACAGTGCCCGGGGCGCAGCTTCAACGGCGGGGAAACCCATTGGCCGTTGCCCGGTCCTTCGCCGGTGATTTCCAAAACGTCGTCGCCGACGGCTTGCCCGGTCCCTTCAAGCGTCCATTCCTTGAAAGCCGGAACGTCGATTTCCGTCCCGACGGCGGAATTGCAAAGCCAAGAAAGAAGCAACAAGGTCCCAAGGAATGAAATTGTTTTTCTCATGTTCGATCGATAGGGTTGTCCGCAAAAAAGAGCCGCATGTGTAGCGAAGCGCAACTTGCGGACCTTGTACACGGCTGATCCTCTTGAAAAGATTTTGTACGAGCGTCGTCACCCCCCCCGTTATCGTCATTCCCGCGCAGGCGGGAATCTATAGTGAAACCGTTACCCTAGGGATCTCCGCCTTCGCGGGGGTGACGTTGGGGTTGGGCGGGGGAGGACGTTGGAATTGCGGAAATTGTTCCTAAACGGCCAACTGCTTGGCCAACGTTACGGCCGTGCTCGCGTTTTCGCTGTAACCGTCGGCGCCGATTTCCTTGGCGAAATCGGCCGTCACGGGCGCCCCGCCGATCATCACCTTCGAGGTTCCGGCGAGCCCGGCCGCCTTGAGCGATTCGATCACCTTTTTCATTTGCGGCATCGTCGTCGTCAACAATGCCGAAAGCGCGACGATCGTCCCCGTTTTTTCCCGGGCGGCGTCGACGAATTTCTCGGCGGAAACGTCGACACCGAGATCGACGACCTCGAAGCCGCCCCCTTCCAGCATCGAGGCGACGAGATTCTTGCCGATATCGTGCAAATCCCCCTGCACGGTCCCGATTACGACCCGGCCGATTTTTTCAACGCCGGTCTGCTGCAGCAGCGGGTTGAGGATTTTCATCGACTCTTGCATCGCCCGACCGGCAATGAGCAGTTCCGGGACAAAGAATTCGTTGCATTCGAATTTTTGGCCGACATCGCTCATCGCCGGAATCAGGTGGTTTTCCATAATCGATTGGGGAGAAGAACCCTGTTCCAGCAGGGATTGGACCTCAACGACCGCGGTTTTCATATCCCCGTCGACGATCGCCTCGAAAAGTACTGAATGTTCCGACATGGTTTGTTTCCCGGAAAAGAGTAACGAAATTATGAAATAATAGAACAAATCTTGATTCTACAAAAACGCGACTGATCCGTAAAGATACCTTTCCTTTTCCGACCGGAGGCGATATAAAATAGGTTTGTGTTGTTGGACTGTCCTTAAGAAACAGTAAAGTCATAAGTTTGTCATTCCCACGTAGACGGGAATCCATAGTGAAACCGTTCCCTATGGACCCCCGCCTACGCGGGGGTGACGGTGAGTTAATTATTTTACTGTTTCTAAGTTTCGGTACAGGGGCTTCAAGGCCGAATACCACTTTCCGGAGAATCGACATGAGCTTAGCCCGCTATTTTTCGTGCTTGATCGCTATCCTGCTTTTCGGGGGCACCGCCTCGGCCCAGCAACCAGCCGCGAAGCCGCTCCAGGTCCTGCTCGTAACCGGCGTCGAGTACGAAGGGCATCCTTGGCGCGAGACCGCCCCGCGCATCGCGAAGCAGCTCGAAACCTCCCCCGAAATCCAGGTCAGAGTCGAACCGGATTACAACGTCTTATGCACCGACGAGATTTTCCGGTACGACGTGATGTTCTTCAATTTCAAGAATTACGATCCGCTCACCGACGACGAGAAGGCGTTGGACAACATCGCGAAATTTCTCGAACAGGGCAAAGGGATCGTTCTGTTTCATTTCGCGATCGGCGTGTTCGAAAATCACCGGGCCAAGGTCGAAAAGCTGTTCGGCCGGTATTACGATCCGGCCCTGCCGCCGCACGATCCGTTCGGGGAATTCGAGGTCCGGATCGTCGAAAAAAATCATCCGATCACGAAACATCTGGACGATTTCAAAATTCTCGACGAGCTGTACACCTGTCTCGGCGGGACGACCGAGCCGATCGAAGTCCTTTGTGTCGCGGATTCGAAAATCACGAAAAAGCCGGAATCGATGGGACATTTGCACAAATACGGCAAAGGCTTCGCCTTTACGACCGTGCTCGGGCATGATAATCGGGCATTGGACAGCGCCGGTTTCGCGACGCTGCTCCGCAACGCCGTCCTTTGGCTCGGACACCGGGCTGTCCCGGCCGAACCCGCGAAGGTCGTCCCGAAAACCGAACCGCTCGACGCCGCCAAAAAAAACTAGAGCGCGGAAAATGTAACGAAAGCGTAGAGAGGAATTAAGAATTAAGAATTAAGAATGGGGACTTCGCGACCGTAGGTTGCGGCTCTCTTTTCACTTCCCACTTACTACTTCCCACTTCCCCATGCTCCTCGATTGGCAACAGGAACTGGAATCAGCAATTCGCGACCCACTCGCGCTTTGCCGCGAACTCGGCCTGCCCGAAACGCTCGCGGTCACGGGGCAGGCGGCGAATGCCGAATACCCGCTCCTGGTCCCGAGGCCGTACCTGAAAAGAATCGAGCCCGGCAACCCGGACGATCCGCTGCTGCTGCAAATTCTTCCCCAGGCCGTCGAAACCGAAACGGTCGAGGGATTTTCCACCGATCCGGTCGCCGAATTTCCCTCGGGCGAAGCCGACCGCTGTTCCGGACGGTTGCTCCGAAAATACGCGAACCGCTCGCTCCTGCTCGCGAGCGAACAATGCGGCGTGCACTGCCGCTATTGTTTTCGGCGGCATTACAAAAGCGAAAAATCCGGCGAACCGTTCGATCTCGAATCGGTCGATTCCCCGGAACTGATTCTCAGCGGCGGCGACCCGCTCATGCTCGCCGATTCGGAACTGCAATCGCTGCTCTATCAGGCCGCCGCCGCTCCGCGAATCCGCCGGGTGCGAATTCATTCCCGGCTGCCGGTCGTGATCCCCTCGCGGTTGAGCGAGCCGCTGCTCGAAATGCTAAAGCCGCGGACGGGCCTCGTCTGTTACCTGGTGCTGCACATCAATCACCCTCGCGAAATCGACGCGGAGTTCGCGGCGGCGATCGGTAGGACGATCGACCGGGGCATTCCCGTGTTGGCGCAATCGGTCCTGCTCCGAAAGGTCAACGACGATCCGAGGACCCTCGAAGAGCTTTACGAAACGCTGATTTCGCTCCGGATCATCCCCTATTACCTGCATCAGTTGGACCGCGTCGCCGGGGCGGCGCATTTCGAGGTCCCGGTCGAACGGGGCAAGAGCCTGATGCAGGAACTTCGCCGCGCTTTGCCGGGTTACGCCGTCCCGAAATACGTCCGCGAAGAATCCGGCCGACCCCACAAAATCGAAATTTACTGATCTGCGCGAAAATTTTGATTCGGTTGACGACGCGAACACTCGCGATCCCTTGATTTTTGAGACTGTGCTCCGCTACGTCTTGAAAATCAAGGGCCAAATTATGGACAAACCTGTAAGAAAGCACCACGCAAAAAATCATCACCAGGAGACGGCAATGAATCGACACCGCTTGGGAATCGCGATAATCTTTTTCGTTCTCGCGTTGTTTGTCAGTCCAATATCGGGAGAAGAACGTTCGACGACGTTTTCGCCGATTTGGAACGGCGAACTGGAAAAGCTGGATTCGCTCCCGCTGATTCCGAACACGGAAACAAGCCTCCTTTATTTGGCGGACGGCACGAAACCGTCGGACATGGGCGCCTACAGTCATCATCCGCACGTCTGTTATCACGCGGGCCGGCTCTACGCCGTTTGGTCGAATCATCTTCAAGACGAAGACCATCCAGGCCAACGGGTGCTGGTCCGCCAATCGACGGATCTCGGCCAAACCTGGGTCCCCTCGCTCGGCGAACGGCCGGAGATTCTCTTCCCCTCACTCGATGATTGGAAGAAAAACGGCGATCCGCTGACGGTTGACAATCGCACGGGAACCGCCAACGGCTTCGCCGTCGTCGATGGTGCTCTTTACGCGATCAACGAGGTTTTGCCGACCATTTTCATGCAAGAAGAGGGGGTGGGCCGGTTGGCCCGACGGATCAACGACGACGGAACGTTCGGCGAAATTTTTTGGCTCGAAACGAAAGCTCCCATTGCTCCCCCCGGCTATCCGACGTATCCCGATTTGTCCGATCCGAAATATGGTGTCATCGGAGGAAAAATCAACGCCTTCCTCGCCGAGAAAACGAAAAAAAACCTTCTTTCGTGGGATTTTCACGGACCTCGCAACACGACGACCGAACTGACCGGCGGGTTGCCCGGCTCACCTAAGGACGGCCACAATCTCTGCGAGCCGACGGCCTCCTACCGAACGTCGGACGGCATTCTCGTCACGTTTTGGCGTGATCTGGGAAGCAATCTCCGACCCGAGGAAGGGCCTTCGCATCGGCTTTACCAAAGCATCAGCCGCGACGGCGGCGATCATTGGTCGCTGCCGGAACGCACCGCGATTCCCAACGCCAACTCGCGGCCTTGTGCCGGCAATTTGCCCGACGGAACCGTTTATCTGATCAACAACCCGGCGAGCCGCAAGCATCTTGTTCTTTCATTGTCGCGGGACGGTCGCCTTTTCGACCGCAGTTGGCTGATTCGTCGCGTCGACGGCAAGATGCGTTTCGACGGCCTTTACAAAGGGTCGTACGCGGCCGCCTATCAACATGCCTGTCTCGGCGGCGATTTTTTGTTCGTCATATACAGCGTCAACAAGGAAGACGTCGAGATTTGCCGCATCCCTCTTGGGAGCTTGGAGCCTTGAATCACCCGCCGCGAAGCGTTGGGAGCAAGAATTTTTCTCAAACTTTGACTACCCCCAAAGCGGCGCTTCTTATGGGATGACCGTAGACAAACGCGAGAACGGACTGTATCTTGGCGAATGCGGTTGGGGAACGACCCATTGGCGCGACGATGTCACGCTGCCTTATTTTTTTTGAAAAATCGAAACGAGCTGATCATGAGTCGACGAAACCTTTTGATGCTGTTAGTTTTCTGTCTTCTTTTTTCCTCCCTGCTCCAAACGGCTCCCGGCGGCTCGCCCGCCGCACTGGAAAAACTCGCCGGGAATCTTTGGAATCTTGAGGATTACCTCGCCTCGCCGCCGAAAACCGAATGGGGCCAAACGCTCTCACCGCTCGTTCGGGAACTGTATTACGAAGGGGAACCGTTTGAAGGGAAGCCGACCCGGGTTTTCGCCTATTACGGCCGGCCGGAAGGGGAAGGGCCGTTTCCCGCCGTGCTCCTCCTACACGGTGGGGGAGGAAAAGCGTTTTCCGATTGGGCGGAGCTTTGGGCAAAAAAAGGGTACGTCGCTCTTGCGATGGACCTGGCCGGAAACGGTCCGGACGGCAAATTGCCCGACGGCGGGGCCGGGCAGGAGGATACCGTCAAATTTCGCGACTTTACGATCGAAGACGGCGATTATAAAAACATGTGGACCTACCAGGCGATTGCCGCGATCCTGCGCGGGCACGCCGTGTTGGCCCACCGGGCGGAAGTCGATCCCAACCGGATCGCCGCGACCGGGATCAGCTGGGGCGGGTATTTGACCTGCATCCTCGCCGGGGTCGACCCGAAACTCCGGGCCGCGGTTCCCGTTTACGGTTGCGGATTTCTCGACGAAAACAGTTGTTGGAAATCGATTTTCGAGAAAATGGAACCGGAACACCGCAATCGCTGGGTCGCCCTGTTCGACCCGTCGCGACATCTCGGAAAAGCGACCTGCCCGATGTTGTTCGTCAACGGAACGAACGATTTCGCGTATCCGGTGGACAGTTACGAAAAATCCTACCGATTGCCCCGGGGGGAGGTTTCGCTCTCGATTTCGATCGAGCGTCCCCACGGGCACATCTTCACGTTCGGGGAGGTCGACGCTTTTATTGACAGTTTCTTGCTCGGGACACAACCGCTCGGAAAAGTCTCGAAAATGAAAATCGATTCCGAAAACAAGCAGGTCCGGGTCGATTGGACGGGCGCCGTTCCGGCGGCGAAAGCGGAATTGGCTTACACGGAGGCTTCGGGCGAGTGGGCCAAACGTCCTTGGAAAAGCGTCCCGGCCGAAATTCGCGGCGGCGAAATCGTCGCAACGCTTCCGGAGCCGTCGCCGAGCTGTTTTTTTCTGATACTGACGGACGAACGCGGCTTATCGCTCAGCACGCCGATCGAAATTCGGTCGCGGTAAACCAGGGCAAGGCCTTTTTTCGACTGTAACAATTGTGTTTCGTTTACTTGACGCAAAACACAATTGCGGCAAGGGAATAGCGAAATTTTCCGCTTTCTCGAAGTTCATTATCTTCTTTTGATACCAGCCCCAAGCGTCAGCGCGGGGTGATATTTTTTCGCAAAATTTTATCACCCCGCGCTCACGCTTGGGGCTAGTGTATATCATTTCGCTAAGCTGCTAAGTCGCCAACTCTCGCATTGCTTCTTCGACGGCGCCGAGTTCGTCGATCGTGTTGATGCCGAGACTCTCGATCGGCTGAAGCACCGGCAGAGCGAGCACCGTTTTGCCCAACTTTTTCAAGACGGCAGGGGTATCCGTAATGTAGTACTCCCCCTGAGAATTGTCGGTTTTCAAATGAGTGAGCGCTTCGAGCAGGTCCGGAGAATGAAAAACGTAATAACTCATGTTGACTTCCGTAATCTTTTTCTGCTCTTCGGTCGCATCTTTTTCCTCGACGATGCCGACGAATTCCCCGGCCGCGTCGCGAAAAATCCGCCCCAGCCCGAACGGCTGGTCTTTGTGAGCCGTTCCGAGGATGCAAGCGGGAACCGCCGCCTGGGCCGATTCGGCGGTCGAATACGGCTCGATCAGCTTGCGGATCGATTCGACCTGGATCATCGGGCAGTCCCCGGCGACGACCATCACGAGCCCGTCGTGAGCGGTAATTTGCTCGCGGCACATCATCACGGCATGTCCGGTTCCCAACTGCTCGGTCTGTTCGACGAATTCGACGTTTGTCCGGTGCGCGAGCGTTTCCCGGACGAGGTCGCTGCGGTAGCCGACGACGATTAAAATGCGATCGATCCCCCCTTTTTCAAGAGCATCAAGTACGTATTCGATCATCGGGCGGTTGCAAACGGGGAAGAGAACTTTCGGCAGGTCCGATTTCATTCTCGTCCCTTTGCCGGCGGCCATTACAATTGCGATTTTTTCGGACATAAATGAGAGGACAGAACTGCGCTGTTGGGGGTTGGGGAGGTCTTGTTAAGAACGATGGTGTTATTGTATAATAAAGGGGTTGTATTTCAACGCAACGAGAGAAAAAAATCAACGAAAGAAACTTCCTCTTTTCGGTTCCCGAGTATATGCTTATCCCCATCGAACTTTCGCGGATCGTGATCAGCGAAATCAATAGTCAGCAGGTTATCTTCCTTCGGGAAACGGACGGCAAGCGGGAATTTCCGATCATCATCGGCATTTTCGAGGCGACGAGCATCGACCGCCGCGTCAAAGGGTTTCAACCGCAACGGCCGCTGACCCATGATTTGATCTGCTCGGTGGTCGAGGGGCTGGGCGGGACCTTGCAAGATGTCGTGATCAGCCGATTCGAGGAGCAAACGTTTTTCGCCGCCCTGCGGATCCGCCGGGGGGATGAGTTGATTGAAATCGATTCGCGTCCTTCGGACGCCGTCGCGGTTGCCGTTTCCTGCGATCCGCCGCTTGCGATTTATATCGAAGACACGGTTCTCGATCAGGCGATCGAGCACAATTGATAGAGGGATCTGATTGAAAAATTGAAATAGCACGGAATACCGGCTCAAGGGGGGGCAACACTCTCTTATACAGGTATACGAGGATTGCAAATTCGAGCGCAGCAAACAGCAGCCCGATTCGATATTTTTCCAAAATATTCGACTTTGCAATCGTCCTGAATACAGGTATACCGGTTCGCAATATATTCAAATAAAGATGCCCAAACATTCCGCACCCGATTCCAGTTCCCCCGATCCGCGAAAGCGAACCGTTCCGCCGGCCCGTTCGGAGGAAAGGACGTTTTCTCGCGACGATTCTTCCGTTGACCTTCGAATTCCGGCACGGGATTTTCTCAAGTATCAACAATGGTACGACCAAACCCGTTCCGGCGAACACGAAACGGTTAACACCCGGATTAAATCGATTTTGCTCGGTCAACGGTATTCCCCCTACCTGGCTTGGTTCGTGTTGGGGCTGGTTACGATTCTTGCCGCCTTGGTCGGTTATTTGGCGATCCGGTTTTTGCCCGCGGGGAGCTTAACGATCACCCCGACGGGTTCGCGCTATAGGGAACTCCAAAGAATTCCCCCGCAGGAAATCGGGTATTCCTTATCCGGAGCCTTCCTCACGGAGGGAATCGACCACCCCAAATGTTTTTGTACGGACACAACCGGCCGGATTTTTATTGGCGGCAACAAATCGGTCGTCGCCTTTTCGCGGGACGCACGGCCGCTTTGGGCATTACCGTTGGAACAGGATCCGACCTGTTTGTTCGTTTCTCCTTCGAATGCCCTTTTTGCCGATTGTCTTTGTATCGGATATCGTGATTGCTTCAAAATTCTTCTCCCCTCCGGAGATCAAGGCTTTGATTCGAGAGCGATTTTCCGCTGGGATGCTCCGGGCGAAAAACCGTATTTGAGAAAAATCTTTGTGCAGGAAGACGCCTTATTTGTCGCGGATGCGGGAGAAAAACTCGTCTACAAACTGGACGCCCGGGGAAATACCCTGCTCGCGATCGGCAAAAATTCGGAAGCCCGCACTTCCTTAGACGAACAGTCCGAGAGCGGCTCGGAAGCATTTTCCGGTTTTTCGATTCCCAATCTCCCGTTTCTCGATTTCGTCGTTTCGCCGAGGGACAATTGGCTTCATATCTCGAATCCCGGAAAACACCGGATCGAAGCGTTCACGAAAGAGGGAATATGGCTCCCGGAACAGGCTTGGGGTGAACCGTCGGCGCATTACGAAGGGTTTTGCGGCTGTTGCAATCCGACGGGGTTGGCCGTGTTTCCCAACGGCGATTTCCTCACGGCGGAAAAATATCTGCAACGGGTCAAAATTTATGATTCTCGCGGTCGTTTTCAAACCGTGGTCGCGAGTTCGGAAGAGTTGGAGAATCCTCCGAGAATTTTGAATGGTAATACTTCGGAGAAAAATTTGGAGTATCGACCTCCGGCCGGCCCTGAAGAGCCGGTTCAAGTCAACGTACTCTCCGACGGACGCATTCTCATACTTGACCCGACCTACCGGGTTGTGAGGTTTTACGAGAAGAAAAATTGATCCTCGGGTCGGTGTAACCGCACACGGTTTTTTCCTGGGACAGCGGGACGGAGCCAGGAACAAAAGCCGGAAAGAAGCCGTACTCGGCGCATTGACGGTGTGTTGGAGTTCAGTGTTAACCGGCGTTCAATCTCAACACACCGTCAATGCGCTACGCTCCTTTCCGGCTTTTGTTCGAAACGAGGCTGCGGTTTAACAGAGGGCGAAGCTCTTCTGCCCGGACGGCAGGTCCTCGACCTGGTGCTACTCTTCGAGAATCGAACGAACGAGCCGAGGATCGATATTTTCAACGACCTCGCATGCGCCAAGCTCCTGCGGCAGGACGAATCGCAGCCGACCGTGCTCGATTTTTTTGTCGTGCCGCATCGCTTCGAGCCAACGGTCCGGCTCGCGGGCCGTTCCCGGGGGCAAATCCTCCAAACCGCTCGGCAGCCCGAGTTTCTGATGCAAGCGAATCATTCGCTCAAGGCATTCGGCATCGATCGTCCCCAATCGCAAAGCTAATTTCGCGGCGAAAATCGAGCCGAGGGCGACCGCGAGTCCGTGCGGAAAAACGCCGTACCCGCATACGCTTTCAAAAGCGTGGGCGAACGTGTGCCCGAAATTGAGCTTCGCCCGCAGCCCGGTCGTTTCCCGTTCGTCCTGGGCGACGATTTCCGCCTTGATTTGACAACAGCGGGCGATGATTTTCCGGAGCAGGATGTTCTCGCGATTGAGAATTTTTTCGCTTTGACTTTCGAGGACGGCAAAAAAATCGGCGTCCAGCGATTCCGCGTACTTGACGACCTCCCCCAACCCGCTCAGGTATTGAACTTCGTCCAAGGTCGCAAGCGTTTGGGTGTCGATCAGGACCGCGATCGGTTGGTGAAAGGCCCCGACCATGTTTTTCGCCTTTTCGAGATTGACGGCGACCTTCCCGCCGACGGAACTGTCGACTTGGGCGAGAAGCGTCGTCGGGACTTGGAAAAAGCGGACGCCGCGGGCGAACGTCGCGGCCGCGAAACCGGCGAGATCGCCGACGACCCCGCCGCCGAGGGCGAGCACGACCGAACGACGGTCGACGCCGTCTTCGAGCATCGCCTCCCAAACGGCTTCGGCCGTCGCGACCGATTTGCTCGGCTCTCCGGCGGCGACGACGCGAAGATCGACG